>CAYMGK010000075.1:0-8083 GCA_964389965.1 uncultured Clostridia bacterium
CAGTTGGGCGCACTGCACAAGGTGTCAAAGGTATAGACCTCCATCCTAAAGATACAGTTGTTTCTATGGACATTATTCGAGAAAATCACGATGTGCTTGTAGTTACAGAAAAGGGCTTTGGTAAACGCACTGATGAAAGGGAATTTAGATGCCAAAACAGAGGAGGCAAAGGGGTTATAATTCAAAAAATGACTGATAAAACAGGCCCTGTCGCCGGTCTGCGAGTTGTAGGAGAGAATGACGAAATAATGCTATGCACAGCTTCAGGTATCGTGATACGAATACTATCATCAGATATTTCCAAAATGAGTCGGAATACCAGAGGTGTAACTCTGATAAAACTTGAAAAAGATGATTCACTTGCATCAATGGCTGTGATTACAGAGAATTAGACGGGAATTTGATTTACAATTATACGACTATCGTATCCGCAATTGGGACAGGAAAATACATGGATGCACTGATGATCCGGCCTATCCATTGTGACGAATTCTCTGTCAAGATATGGATTGTACGGATCAAAAAAATCCTCTACACGTCCCTGATCTTCCATGATATTTTCGCATTTAGGGCAGATTTCAGTCACATTTATAAGTCCATTACACTGTGGGCATTCAAGATCCATGAAAATCACCTTTGTAATTTAGAATACCCCTTCTGTACATTTTTATTTGTATTCTAAACAAAACTCCTATATAGAAAGTACCTTAAGATCAAATAATGACTCCTGTAGTTTATCAATTTAAAATAAGGGGGATCTCATGGCAGGAAAGTTTTTAACTATTGAAGGTCCTGATGGTGCGGGAAAAACCACTCAGGTTGAAAAAATCAGAGTTTATTTAGAATCCCGAGGGCATAAAGTGCTTGTAACACGGGAACCAGGGGGCACCCTACTTGGTGAAAGACTTAGGGAAATACTATTGAATTTTGAAAAGGAAAATCCTGTTCCAGAGGCAGAGGCCCTTATCTATGCGGCTTCCCGTGCCCAATTAGTTAAAAAAATTATCGGTCCGGCTTTACAAAAAGGCAGTATTGTACTATGTGATAGATTTGTAGATTCAAGCTTGGCCTACCAGGGTTTTGCTCGAGGTCTAGGAATACGAAAACTGGAATCTGTCAATAGATGGTTTTTAAAAGATATTTGGCCGGATATGACGATAATACTAGACATAGATCCAACTAAATCCCTAAAACGACTTCAAGGCCAAAAAGATCGACTTGAAAGGGAAGCCCTTGATTTCCACAAAAAAGTGAGGGAGGGGTTTTTAGTCCTTCATAAGATGTACCCACATCGAATTAAAAAAGTTGATGCATCACATAAGCCCGAACAGGTATTTGAAAAAATATTGTTTGAGATTAGGAAATCATGTATAATAAAAATATAGAAAGGCAAGAGCTTGTTAAAAACTAAACAGACCAGTTAAGCAATTAAAAAAAAGGGGCGATGGTTGTGAAGCTGGTAATAGCGGTAGTGCAAGATAGTGATGCGGGACGGCTTATCGAAAATCTAAACCAAAGCAATTTTGGCATAACAAAACTTGCAAGCACTGGAGGATTTTTAAAAAGGGGTAATACAACACTTATGATCGGTGTGGAAAAGGAACGAGTTGAAGGACTTTTAGATATAATTAAGGAAATGTGCCGGCCAAGGAAGCAAATTGTAACACCATTTCCCATAGGGCCTGCAGATGTCTTTGTACCATATCCTGTTGAAGTGTCAATAGGAGGGGCAACTATTTTTGTAGTAGATGTGGAGAGGTTCGAGAAAATATGAAAGTGGATTCTTTATCGGAATTCGGCCTACCAAAAGATGTATTAGTTCATATGGATCGAAAGGAACAAAACTTTTCCAAACATTTAAGTGCTGCAAAAGATATTCACTTAAAAAATCAAATGAATTTTGAATTGGATGCCATCAACGAAATAGGCAGACGCCTTTCTGAAAATATGTTTTTATCAGATTTAAAAGAGTACAGGCACAGAATTTCAAAGTTTTTAAGAACATGTATTTCCCAAGGGTTTCATTTTAAAGAGGAACAATTCTCGGCACATCAAGGGCGTAGTAAAATACTGTCAATTATAAAAATCATCGACCAAAAACTTATTGATTTGGCAGAAGAATTTCTATCCAAAGAGCAAGACTCATTGAAAATATTGACTTTGATTGACGAGATTCGCGGGCTATTGTTGGATTTTTATGCTTGAGGTGGTATATTGAACAGGTTATCACATTCCTATATTTTCTTAGGCACTAATAAAGAAACTACGGAAAAAGCTATAGAGCTCGCACAAACCGTAAACTGTGAGAATGTGCATTTAGCCCCTTGTGGTCTTTGCAGTACATGTAAAAAGATCCAAAATGGGGTTTACCCTGATTTAATACATGTACATCCGGATGGTGCTTCAATAAAAATAGAACAAGTAAGAAAACTAATAATGGATTTAACAGAAAAACCTATTGAAGGCGTAAAAAAGATTTATATACTGCATGAGGCTCATACAGCTACACTTCAAGCTCAAAACGCATTACTAAAGACTTTGGAAGATCCTGTTTCCGAAAGTGTTATTATACTGCTTTCGATCAGTCTAAAACAACTTATTCCCACTGTGATATCCCGATGTCAAATTCGGGATTTTTCTCAAATTGAAACAGAGCCACTCATTTCTGTAGATTTGAGAAGGGAAATCGCCGATATATTATTAAAATCCACTGTTAAAGCCAATACTGCAGGATTTGGCGAATTTGTCAAGAGGATTTCAGATATGGATGTAGTGACAGAGGATGTTTTGGAGTTTATTATTTCTCTGTATAGAGATGTTTTACTTGCAAAAACTAATAGTAAAATTGCTTTTATAAATAGGGATTTAAAACTTGAAATTGACAAATATGTTTCAACACTTACAATGGGTTCTACACTTAAGGCCTTAGATATTGCTCGGGAACAGTTGAGGATTGCAAAATCTAGGGGAAACAAAAATCTAATTTGGTACAATTTGCTTGTAGGCCTTGAGGAGGTAATTTAATTGGTAACAGTAGTCGGTGTTAGATTTAAACAAGCCGGCAAGGTATATTACTTTGATCCCGGTGGCTTTGAGTTATCAAAAGGCGACAGAGTAATTGTAGAAACCAGCCGTGGTATTGAATACGGTGAAATAGTGACAGGTCCTAAGGATGTCAGAGAGGAAGATATAATAACACAACTTAAAGATGTTATAAGGAAAGTGACTCCTGAAGATGAGGCTGTAATTGCGAAGAACTGGCAAGATGCCATAAATGCTGAAAAAATAGCCGTAGAAAAAATCGAAAAACACGGCTTGGAAATGAAATTGATAGATATAGAGTATACCTTTGACAGAAGTAAACTCATCTTTTATTTTACTGCTGACGGCCGGGTGGATTTTCGCGAACTGGTAAAAGATTTAGCAGCAGTGTTTCGCACTCGAATTGAGTTGAGGCAGATTGGTGTAAGGGATGAAGCCAAGATGCTTGGAGGTATTGGGCCTTGTGGCCGCTGTACATGCTGTTGTACATTCTTGGGGGAATTTGATCCAGTTTCCATTAAAATGGCTAAGCAGCAGAACCTATCACTTAATCCAGTGAAAATTTCCGGGTTATGTGGAAGGCTGATGTGTTGTCTAAGATATGAAAGTGAATCATATGAAGGCGATCAGTCTAAATATCCTGACATGGGGGATAAAGTAACAACTCCGATTGGTGACGGTACAGTGATTTCCGTATTTAAACCACAGGAGACAGTTAGAGTACAGATCGGTGAAAGTAAGGATGTGTTGGAATTTCCAGTTGAAGAAGTAGATATAGACGAACCCTAAGATCTTGACTGAACGCATTTTTGCATATATTATATTAGAAGGGAACTCAGCCCTTGAAAGGGTAGATCCTCGCAAAGGAGGGATTACTTTGTTTTTTTGGGATTACACTATGATAATATTACTTCCTGCCATTATTTTAGCCGGGTATGCCCAAACCAAAGTAAAATCAACTTTTGAAAAGTATCTTAGGGTCCCGGCCAGTAGCGGTTTATCGGGAGCTGATGTGGCTCGGGAGATTTTGAAACACAGCGATATCTATGATGTTTCTGTCCAAGTACAAAGTGGTAGATTATCTGATCACTATGACCCAAGACGGAAGGTTTTGAAGCTTTCCAGTGATGTATATAATGGCAGATCTTTAGCTGCCCTTGGTGTTGCGGCACATGAATGTGGCCACGCTATTCAACATGATAAAGGATATATACCCCTTTCTATTAGAAACGCCATAGTGCCTGTGGCCGGTATTGGATCTCAAATGGCCTTTCCCCTATTCTTTATAGGTCTTTTACTTCGTGCCGAAACCCTTATGATGCTTGGAATACTGTTTTTCACTATGGCTGTAGTATTTCAAGTCATTACTTTACCTGTAGAATACGATGCTAGCAATAGGGCAGTGGCAATTCTTGAAAGTCGTGGATTTGTGAGCAGAAATGAGGTAAAGCCGGTAAAAGCAGTGCTTGGAGCTGCGGCCTTGACTTATGTAGCTGCAACACTTATGGCTATAATGCAGCTTTTACGCCTACTGGTTTTGGCAGGGGCAGGCAGAAGTAGGAGATGATTGGAAAGAAACCTTACAGTTTTTTAGCTGTAGGGTTTTATTTTTAGACATGAAGCAGGGATCCGGTTTAAATTTGTGGAATCTTAGCCTTAAAGGCAATTTAAACTTTAGGAGGTGAATAAATGGGAGTATTGTCTATAGGAGTTATCGGAGCAGGTAAAGGCGGCATTGCCTTGATTGAGACGATGGAGGACTTTAACAATATCAGGATCGAGGGAATCGCCGATATAAAACCATCAGCTCCCGGTTTAAAGCTTGCGGCACAGAAAGGTATAAAGTGCTTTAACGACCCGAGGCTTATGATAAAAGAATGTGATTTGGATGTGGTGTTTGAGGTCACTGGTGATAGAGAACTTGTCAAACAACTGGAAGCAGAAATATCCGACCTTACGGCATTAGTCGATGCTAGGACAACTGATATAATGCTTACTGTTATTCGCGACAGGGAAGAGCTCTTGAAAATAAAAGAAGTCAAAGAACAACTTTCGATAATCCTAAACACGGCTCAAGAGGGTATTCAGATGGTGGACAAAAACGGTGTAGTCAACTATGTAAACGAAGGATTTACTCGCATAACCGGAGTGCCTGCGGAAGAGCGTATCGGCACAAATGTCTTTGATGTTTCACCAGATGGAGCTTTGGCTGAAGTTATAAGGACAGGAAAACCCTGTTTGGGTAAACCCAATAAGGCTGTTGGATCTAATGCACAAGTGATCTCAAATGCCAAACCCGTAATTATCAATAACGAAATGACCGGTGCGGTTGTAGTATTTCAGGATATCAGTGAAGTGATCCGACTGACTAAAGAACTTCAGCGAACCACTTCGGTGATCGACGGTCTAAAAGATGAGATAAAAAAGATGAGTGAAAACCTTGGAGAGTTTGAAGATATCGTCTGCCAAAGTCCTGTAATGCAGGATGTTATTGCAATAGCAAAAAAGGCAGCACGGGAGAATTCAACAATATTGATAACAGGGGAAAGTGGTACGGGTAAAGAACTTTTTGCAAATGCCCTTCATGGTGAAAGCCCTAGAAGCAGCAAACCCCTCATTAAGGTCAATTGTGCCGCTATTCCGGAGAACCTTTTAGAAAGCGAGCTTTTTGGCTATGAAGCAGGTGCTTTTACAGGAGCAGGAAAGCTCAAATTAGGTAAATTTGAACTAGCCAATGGTGGCACTATATTATTGGATGAAATTGGGGATATGAGTCCAATGCTCCAAGCTAAACTACTGAGAGTTATCCAGGAACAGGAGATAGAGCGAGTTGGCGGCACTCATCCTGTGAAAATTGATGTGCGCATTATTTCTGCTACAAATCAGGATCTCTTAAAACTTATAAGAAGTGGTCGCTTTAGGGAAGATCTGTACTTCAGGCTGAATGTCATCAATGTTCACATACCTCCTTTAAGAGAAAGAAAAGAGGATATCACGGCATTAGCCAAGATCTACATTAATAGATTCAACCGAAAATTTTACAAAAATGTCAAGGGTCTGACTGATAGAGCACAAGAACTATTGTTATCTTACGAATGGCCAGGCAATGTGCGAGAACTGAAGAATATTTTTGAGAGGACCATTCTCATGGCTGAAAGTGAGTGGATTACTGAAGATTTACTCTTACCATATTTTAATAGGTCTAGAAAGGGGACTGAAGACTTAGGAGGAATTTTACCAATAGCCAAAATGGAGCGCAGGATGATAAAAAAAGCACTTAAAAAATATGGTGTGAGTGTTGAAGGCAAGCAAAAAGCCGCTAAGACACTACAAATCTCCCTTGCCACCCTTTATAATAAAATAAAAAGATATGATATAAATTTAAAATGAACTATTACATTTAAAATCTAGAAAGTCTATTCTAAAAACTAGAACCACCCAATATCACTGGTATTTTTAAATATTTTATCGATATAATATATTTCCATTTACAGTAATTAGAAAGATAATATTCCAAAACCTTGTAATAGCCCTATTTAGGGCCGTTTTTTTTGGCATGTAAATTGCATATTATAATATTAGAAACTAAATACTTGATGATATGATGATATTTAAGAATGGAATATGAAAGGGGAACCTCGATGCGCTCAGCGGATGTAGTAGTAATTGGAGGTGGGGTTGTAGGCGGTTCTGTGGCATATTACCTTGCAAAATCGGGAGCAGCTGTTATATTAATCGAAAAAGAGGATATTGCATCAGGTAGTTCTGGGGCCTGTGATAAAGCAGTGCTTTTGCAGTCCAAAAACCCTGGGATTCACCTCGAGATGGCCATGGAAAGCGTAAAGTTGTTTCCTGATTTGCAAAATGAACTTGATATTGATATAGAATTTAAAAATGATGGTGGTATGATTGCCATCTACACTGAAGAACAGTGGGGTGTAATGAAACAATTTGTAGAACGACAGAAAAAGATCGGCCTTGAAGTGCAATTACTGAGAAGGGATGAAGCAAGACAACGGCAGCCTGCTTTCGCTCAAGACATTGTAGGTTCAACATATAGTGCGATGGATGGTGAAGTGAACCCGATTTATCTTGCACTTGGATTTGTCAAAGGGGCTAAAAAACATGGTGCAAAAGTTTTGCTTCATACAAAAGTCAAAGGGATTAAATTAGACAAAGGCCGGGTTTGCTCAGTGGAAACAGATAAAGGCGATATAGTGACACACAGTGTAGTGAATGCATGTGGAGTATATGCTCCATTTATCGGTGCAATGGTAGGCCTTAATATTCCCATAGTGCCTCGTAGGGGTCAGATAATTGTAACTGAACCAGTGGCACCATTGATTAGGGGAGATGTGAACTGTGCCAGATATATTACCGCTAAATTTCGACCGGAACTTTTAGGTGATGATGAAACAGCAAGATTGGGAGTAGGGCTTTCCCTTAGCCAAACTGAAAATGGAAATATCTTAATAGGTGGCACTCGGGAGTTTGTAGGATATGATAAAAGCACAACACATAGGGCATTGCGAGCAGTTTTAGAACATGCCACAAGATTAGTGCCCGCCTTAAAAAATATAAATTTTATTCGAAGTTTTGCGGGCCTAAGGCCATACACTCCTGACGGTCTTCCTATTCTTGGGGAAGTACCCCAAGTGCCTGGATTTTACATGGCTGCTGGGCATGAAGGTGATGGTATCGCACTATCTGCTATTACGGGTATACTCTTACGTGATGTGATAACAAAGGGCACAACTTCAGTGGGAATTGAAATGGAAAAACTATCTTTAAAGCGATTTGGAGAGGATGATATAAATGGATTTCGGAAAAGTCATAACTGCTATGGTAACGCCGTTTGATGCAAAGTTAAAAGTGGATTATGGTGCACTGGAAAATTTAATAGAACATCTTTTGTCTACAGGTACAGATACTTTATTGGTAGCAGGTACTACCGGTGAATCTCCCACCCTGTCAGATGAAGAGAAATTGGAATTATTTAAAGCCACTAAGTCTATTGCAGGAAACAGGGCCAAGGTTATGG
>CAYMGK010000076.1:0-8054 GCA_964389965.1 uncultured Clostridia bacterium
GGTCCTGTTCAACTCTTCTCGAGATCCGCAAAAATGTTGTTTTAAATAATGATTTTCAACTAGTTTAGCGTTTTTCAAATATTCCTTCATAGTTGCTGAGCTGACCATTATAGTTAGATTTTTATTATACTGAAACATGACAAGGCATCTACCATTTTTAGCATCTTCAATTTGCTTGATTTCGCGAAAATTGATGTAGCCTAAAGTGCCGTCGTTTTTCCCTAGTGGATTATTTCTTACCTTAACCGGAATAAGCAATATTTTAGCGGACATGGGAATAGGTATACCCAATCTTTTATTTATTAAAGCACCATATTGCTCGCGTATTGCCACAAGATCAACACCATAAAACCGGGCAAAGTTTCTTAAAACTGTTCTACAGGTCTTTCTGACCAAAATCTCCATACCATCAACGGTAAAAACTTTGGTTATATTGCCATTATCATAAATAGGGATAAACGCTGTAAGGCCTCTTTCAATAATTTTTCCGACATTCATGAAAAAACCTCCGACACAGTACTTTGTAAAACTTACTAGAGGCGAAAGCAAATCCATTATAAACCAAACATATGTTCGGTGTCAAGGAAAAAAATAACGTGTTTTTAAATCTTAAATACGAATCTATCCCCGGGACAACTCGTTGCGGAATTTTTGATGTTTTTATGTTGTAATATATGACTGTCAGGGATTTGATATATTTTAGATAGATGCAGAACAAGTCCGCGTAAGGTTGCTAACTGACTCTTTGTAGGCATAGGGTGGCCCTTTTTTCCAATGGGATTATCTATTGAACAAAAATTGCCCGTAAGTGCTACACCAATGGATTTAAAGTTCATGTTCTGTGCCTTGCAATGTGCCCCTTGCATGAAATCCGGCCGACCTTTTTCCACAGAACCATCTGCTCTAATGAGATAGTGATATCCTATACTCACAAGCACGCCACCTATAACTTGCTGAAACCCTTTCCGCATATACTCTTTAACTAAAGGCTGGGGGGATTTAAGCACAATTCCAAACCCCCTCTCGGCATGATATCTATTTATAGTAAGTGATGACACATCAAAACCCGCCGTATGGTGTATAATTATAAATCTCGGATAAAGTCTTTCCATTTATATGGCCTCCTCTTTAGATAAAGTAGTATCCTGCGATACTCTCTAAAAATAGCACTTCCAACTAACTTCTTATAGCCTTTATTACACTGGCTAGCTCACAGATGCTTGCAGTAAGACTCTCGATTTTAGTTTCCACTCTCACCAATAGGTAGATGGAAACGGCAATGGGGAACCCTACATTGGCTACATGAGCAATCAGTTCATCCATGAAAATCCTCCTTTCACTTCCTGTTAAAAACATAACAAAACTCACGGGAATCTCCCTAAAAACCAGACCCGTTATTCAAAGACTTTATAGCACACTACACATGGGTACATGAGTAATTCCATGTTTTGTAGGTAAAAAGTAAGATAATTTGGAGGAGGCAATTCCCCCTCCAAATAAAATCCCGGCTATCCGATAAGTTGGATGATTTCTTTCTGAACCAGACGAGCACCAACTATTTCAACTAGATCACCGCCGGTGGTTGTAAAGACATTTTTTTCTATAATATTATCCAAAATAGTCTGCACCTCTTCAGTTGATAGGTCTTCTTTTGGATCTTTTACTGAGATTTTAGCATTTTTACCTGCGGCGTTTTTAAACATGAGTTCCAAATTTCTATCCATGGTTTTCACCTCCCTTGCTATTTGATAGGAGCCCTCCAGGTAGATTTACTCTTCTACTTCTACCAGTTCACTTTCTGTCACCCGGCGGATTGACTCCACATCATGAACCTGAATCTCAGCCAGCTGCACTGCTACACTCATTAGATCCTCATCTTCCGCATTTGTCTTTACATTGTAAGATCTAGTCCTATGGATGGCCCTGCCGTTTTCGTCCTCCCCTATTTCTACAATTATGCGGAGATTTGAGGTTTTGGGAGTGGATACTACTGCCATGATCATTCACCTCCTTTCATTTTCCACCTTTTTCACACATTTTCTTTTCCATCATTCCTTTCGGTGAATGGGGAATAAGGTGTTTTGTGGCCTAATTATAAGAAATATACGAAAAAGATAAAAAGGCCCAACGGCATTCCCCCGACAAGGTGACCAAGCACATTTCACCTAAAAATGCCCAAGCAAGCCAGACAACTATATCAAGTGGCAATGACTTGACTGAAGACTGCCAATTCCAATACCTCACTCATTGCAAAACCATGACAGCAGGGACCGTCGTTTTTGCCGGCAGATTCCCATAAGGGAAATACTATATTTCTACACAGCAGCATCACTATGGCTACCTATGTCGTACCGAGATTCATGGCTATTGTCCGAGATAATAAATTAAGAACTGTTGCTATTTTTGGGTAGTTTTGCTCAGAAGTGTACTTTTGCAATTGGCTTTACCTCGTACACTTTGTTGGGGATTTCAGGAAACACCTTTTAGTATCTACAAAGATGAGTTATAATTAGATGGTAGGAAAAGTGGCGAATATTGCGAAACAACCCTACAAATTCTACCGAAGTTATGGCATAAATGTTGCATAAATTGTGTTAAGAGGTGAGGGTATGCAGGAATATTTAAAAAAACTAATTAAGGGTGAAGACAAAAAAAATCCGTATACCGATGCACAGCTTGCGAAGATGTTGGATCTACGCAGAGATGCTATTACTGTTCTAAGAGGCAAGTCCAATATTCCAGATTCAAGGGAACGGCGAAAGCCTTATCTTATGGAAGAAATCAAACAGATAATCAAAAAAAACCCGCGGATTTCCGTTCGACAGCTTACAAGAGTTATAAAAGAACAGGGATTTGATGTATCAAGATATCTCATATCACAGATAGTTAAAGAAGTAAGGGAGGATATGGCAAAGGCGGTTATTACAAAAAGTGGACCAGAGATCGCCGGACAACTGGATGAAACAAAGGACACTAATGAAAAGTATGATGTGGAGGATGTTGTGAAACATCCAACAGAACCTGCCGCTTTTAAGAGAATAATTGGTTTTAATGGCAGTGTTAAACCACAAGTACAGCAGGCGAAGGCGGCAATACTCTATCCCCCAAGTGGTCTTCATACTTTGATATTGGGACCTACCGGTGTGGGAAAGAGCAATTTAGCTGAGGCTATGTATGATTACGCCATTGAAGTCGAATCACTTGCTGAAAACGCACCATTTGTTATTTTCAACTGTGCAGATTATGCTGAAAATCCACAACTGTTGCTATCACAACTCTTTGGTCATGTAAAAGGTGCTTATACAGGGGCTGTTGCAGCAAAAGAAGGACTTGTGGAAAAGGCAGATGGTGGAATCCTATTCCTTGATGAAGTACACAGGTTGCCCCCTGAGGGACAAGAACTGTTGTATTTTCTGATGGATAAGGGAAAGTTTCGCCGTATGGGAGAAACGGAGGCTGAACGGGCTGTAAATGTACTGATTATTGCGGCCACTACTGAGGATATGGAATCATCCCTACTTCTGACTTTTCGCCGTAGAATACCTATGATTATTGAACTCTCACCCTTGTCCACAAGGCCCCTTGACGAAAGGTATCATATAATAAGGACTTTTTTTGACAAGGAAGCTGACAGAATTGGAGTTAGAGTGAAAGTAACACACGAAGCATTGAGAGCTTTCTTGCTATATGATTGCCCGGGAAATATAGGTCAGCTCAAAAGCGATATTCAAGTTGCCTGTGCCAGAGGCTTTTTGACTTATGTAGGTGGTCAAAACAGATATGTGAAAGTAGATTTAATAGATTTACCCATACATGTTCGAAGGGGATTGTTAAAGATACAAAACCGCAAACCGGAAGTTGAAATCTTTTTAAAAGGGGATTTAGTTGCTAGACCTGGGCAGATTGATATTAAGATTGGGCCTAAAGATGATCTGTATACATTGCCTGGGGAAATTTATCAGTACATCGAAGAAAGATTCCAAGAACTCGAACTACAGGGGCTGAGCCAAGAAATAATAAACAGGGTAATTGGCGGCGAGTTAGAAATGAAATTTCAACAATTAATAGAACAAGTGGAGAGTAGCCATCAGACTTTGGCAAAACAGGACTTGGTAGGAATAGTGGGGCAGAATATTGTTCTAATTGCAGAAAAAGTGACAAATATAGCGGAAAAACGGCTAGGAAAAATTGATAACCATCTTTTTTATTGTCTGGCAATCCATTTAAGTGCAACTCTAGAAAGGCTAGAGCTGGGAAAACCCATTGTAAATCCCCAACTAGATAAAGTTATGCGGGAATACAAACTGGAATATAATGTGGCTAAAGAAATGGTCAAACATATTGAGACTTTATCAGGATACAAAATACCACAGGATGAAGTAGGCTTTATTGCCATGTATCTTCGCACAATAACAAGACCTTCTGATATTAAACTCGGAAAAGTAGGAGTCGTAGTGCTTTCACATGGGCGAGTGGCTTTAGGAATGGCAGAAGTTGCAAACAGGTTACTTGGTGTAAATCATGCCGTAGGGATAGAAATGTCTCTGGATGAAAAACCCGAATCGGCACTTCAAAGGACCATAGAAGTAGTAAAAAGAGTTGATGAAGGTAAAGGTGTTTTGATTCTAGTGGATATGGGTTCACTTGTCACTTTTGGTGAAATAATCACTAAAAAGACAGGGATACCCACAAAGACCGTTGGTAGAGTTGATACCGTTATGGTTTTGGAAGCTGTCAGAAGGGCTATTTTGCCGGACACAAATTTGGATGAGATTATGGCAAGTGTTGATAAAGATAGGGTAGGCCTTAGAAGGCCTACCCCCCCAGCAACCTCAAATTACAAAAATAAAAATGTGATTCTTGCTTTATGCATTACTGGTGAAGGTACAGCGATAAAAATCAAAGGGCTTGTTGAAAAGATGATTCCCGAAATTAGTGAAAAAGTTGAAATAATTCCTTTGGGGATTGCAGGCAATGAAGATATATCGGAAAAAATCAATGAAATTAAGAAAGAGCATTTAATCATAGCAGCTATAGGTACGGTTGATCCGAAAGACGATACGATACCTTTCATTTCAGTGAAAGAGATAATAGAGGGTACAGCCATGGAAAAGCTACAGGATATTGCTTGTATCGAGCCACCTATTAGGTCTTTTGAAAGTAATGATATCCCAGAGCTATCCCTTATTAAAATGATTTATGAAAAGCTCATAATTATAAAACCTGATTATCAAACTAAAAATGATGTTTTGGATGGTCTTATAAAACTTCTGCTTAAAGGGGGGTTTGTTAAAAAAGAATTCGAACTTGATGTATATAAAAGGGAATTGATGGGACCAACGCTGATAGACCGACGGTTTGCTATACCCCATGGAAGTCCCAGGAATGTTATAAAACCAGCTATAGCAATTGCAATACTAGAAAAGCCTTTAATATGGTCCCATGGTATCGAGGTAGAAATTGTGTTAATGCTGGCATTAAAAGAGGATTCCAAGGATATTATAAGGATTTTATGCAATATAGTTAAAAATCAAAAGTTCAAATCAAGGCTAATACTTTCGCATAGTACAAAGGAAGTAAAAAATATCATAGTAGAGCTCGCATGTTGTGAATACTGAACCTCCAATAATTCCGGAACAAATCTTGCATGCTTTATTGTGTAAACACACGCAATATGCGCTACATCTATGATGGTATAATATTCTCGCTTTTAGGGGGAGGAAGATTATGCAACAAAAACTGCTAGTAACTTCTAAGCTCATAATGCTGAACATTGATCTAACCGAAAAGAAAGATATTCTAACGAAGATGGCAAATAATTTAATTTCTCAAAAATATGTAAAGAAAAGCTTTCTACAGGCTGTTTTAGAAAGGGAAAGGGAATTTCCTACCGGTCTTCCTACAAATGAAGTGGGTGTTGCAATTCCGCACGCGGATATAAGCCATGTTCTAAAACCTGGAATAGCAGTTGCGAGCCTAAAAAATCCAGTTAAATTTGATGTGATGGGTAATCCTGAAGAACAAATAGATGTAAAACTTGTTTTTATGTTGGCGATAAAGGATCCGGATTTGCAAATTAATATTTTAAAGCAATTAGTATCCATCTTCCAGGATAAGCAAATACTTGTTAAGCTTACTGACTTCCAAGAAAAAAATGAGCTTGCCCATTATCTGAATTCCCTCATTGATCCTAATGAGGATATTTAAAAAAGCTATATGTATACGGAGGTGATACATCCCATGTGAATTACCTATCACAAATGTAGAAAGGAGATCGGAATGAAAAAAAAGAAAATTGTAATTGCATGTGGAACCGGAATTGCCACTTCGACAGTAGTAGCTGATAAAATTGCAAATGCATGCAAAAAAGAGGGGATTAAAGCTGAGATTTTACAGTGTAAGGCAACTGAACTGAAAAGTTATATTCACGGCGCAGATTTAGTAGTTTCAACAACTATTCTTAGTAATAAATACGATGTTCCAATGGTTAATGGTTTGCCATTCATCACAGGGATAGGTGAGGAAGAAGCTTTAAAAAATGTAATAGAGATACTTAAAAAATAAAGACTTCGATAAAAAGTAAAGATCGTGGATCTATACTTTTTATAAAAAAACATGAAAGGAGATTTGTAAATGTTTATTATTGATGCCATTGTTGATTTAGGCGCTGTTGTTATGCTACCGATATTAATCTTTATATTGAGTTTAATATTCGGTGAAAAGCCTGGTAGAGCCCTTAGGGCAGGTATTACAATAGGAATAGGCTTCATAGGTATAAACCTTGTCATTGACCTTTTGGGCAGTAATCTCGGGCCTGCCGCCGAGGCATTAGTAGAAGTGAGTGGTTTGCAGTTGGATGTAATTGATGTTGGGTGGCCTGCTGCTGCTGCGATTGCTTTCGCATCAAGAGTAGGTGCACTTGTAATACCTATTGGCCTCGCAGTGAATATAATTATGTTGATAACAAGGACAACAAAGACGGTTAATGTTGATATTTGGAATTATTGGCATTTCGCCTTTACTGGTGCATTAGTATCTGCGGCAACAGGAAGTGTACCCCTTGGTATGATAGCTGCTGCCATAAATTCAGCAATAGTTTTAAAGCTTGGAGACTGGACAGCACCAATGGTTCAAGAATTTTACGGCTTGCCGGGCATTTCATTACCTCACGGTTTCTCACTAGCATATGTGCCTGTTGCAATACCATTAAACAAGTTATTCGATAAAATACCCGGACTAAACAAAATTGATGTAAACCCCGAAAGTATAAGTGAAAAATTTGGTGTCCTAGGAGAACCAACGATAGTAGGTTTAATCATAGGATTTGTAATAGGTCTTATAGCAAGATATGATATCAAAGATGCACTAAATCTTGGTATGGCTATGGCAGGAGTCATGTTCTTAATGCCAAGAATGGTTCGCATATTGATGGAAGGACTCATACCCGTATCTGAAGCAGCCAAAAGATTCATGCAAAAGAAATTTGCAGGCACGGAATTTTATATCGGTTTAGACTCCGCAGTGGCCATTGGCCACCCGTCGGCTATTGCAACTGCACTAATACTTGTTCCAATCACCATCTTTCTTGCATTGGTGGTACCAGGAAATAGGGTAATACCCTTTGGAGATCTTGCTACAATACCTTTTATGGTAGCAATGATTGCACCCATATGTAGAGGGAACGTCTTTCGCTCAGTTATTATAGGGGCTTTAGTAATAGCAGTAGGTCTTTTAATTGCCACAAACGTTTCACCACTTCACACCCAAGCTGCCATAGATGCGGCATTTGAATTCCCCGAAGGAGCCACAAGGATTTCCAGTATTTGCGACGGTGCAAATCCACTGACTTGGGTCCTCCTCAAAATCATGTCATTATTCGGTTGACAATCTAATCCTTACTAAAAATAATATAAAAAACCAATAAAAAGCACCGGTTATTTCTAAGGTATCATATCAAAAACAACCGGTGCTTTTTATTTTTATGTATGATAAACAATTATCATTTTTATTAAAAGCACGAGATTAATGAGCCGCTCTGATTAACTTTAGTTAAA
>CAYMGK010000077.1:0-7994 GCA_964389965.1 uncultured Clostridia bacterium
ACCGATTTAGATATAGCCCAAATTTTGAGAAAAAGCGGAAAACCCGTGTTATTGGTTGTCAACAAAATTGATAATAAAAAAGAGTCTCTCGACAATTACGAATTTTACAAATTAGGTTTTAGTGATCCTATATTTGTATCAGCGATTCACGGTCTGGCAACTGGAGATTTGCTCGATAAAATAACTTCTCATATAGAAAAACCACATATTTCAAAAAAAGACGAAGATATTATTAAAATAGCCATAGTGGGCAAACCAAATGTAGGAAAATCCTCACTTTTAAATGTTATTTTAGGTGAGGAAAGGATAATTGTCAGTGACATTCCTGGGACTACTCGAGACGCGATCGACTCGTATTTCGAAATTAAAGAAAAAAAAATGCTTTTTATAGACACAGCAGGCTTGAGGAAAAAAAGTAAAATTAGTGGGGACATAGAATTTTATAGTAGTGTAAGAGCCATGGGAGCAATAGACCGTGCCGATGTAGTTTTAATGGTTCTAGATGCTTCTCAAAATATATCAGAGCAGGACAAAAGGATTGCCGGTATTGCTCATGAAGCGGGAAAAGCAATAATCGTAATAGTAAATAAATGGGACCTAATTGAAAAAGATTCTCAATCTGCAGGTAACTTAAGCAAAAAGATTAAAGCAGAATTTGCTTTTATACGATACGCACCCATTGTTTACGTTTCGGCAAAAACAGGTCAGAGGGTAAATCGTATTCTTGAATTAATAGATTTTGTTATGGACTATTATACTTTAAGGGTGAAAACAAATGCATTAAATGAATTAGTGCGAGAAGCTACTGCCATATCTGAACCACCTGCGGTTAAAGGGAGGAGATTAAAAATATATTATGCTGTTCAGGTTGGAATAAAACCGCCAACTTTTGTCCTTTTTGTTAACAATATTAAACTAATACATTTTTCATATATGAGATACTTGGAGAATACTCTTCGACGTGCTTATGGATTTGAGGGTACTCCCATTGTCATTAAACCCCGTCGAAGGAAAGGAAGTGGCCAATTGTGATACGATTAGCGGTAGTGGGTGCAGGAAGCTGGGGGACCGCTTTGGCTAATGTGGCGGCGAAAAACGGTAATCATACATATCTATGGGCCAGACGACAGGAATTAGCGGATGAAATAAATAAATCGCTAAAGAATGAGCAGTATTTGCCGGGTGCAAGTCTTTCTTCAAAAATAAGTGTTTCAACAGATATTGAACAAGTGGTATCCCAGGCTGATATTATAATAATGGCTATCCCATCTCAGGCAGTTAGGGATATTGCCAAGAAATCAAGCAAGTTTATAAAAAAAGGCGCTATAATAGTCAGTGCTTCTAAAGGCATAGAACTCAAAAGCTTTAAAAGCATGTCACAAGTTTTATCAGAGGAGCTTTGCCAAAAAAACAAACACAGTATTGTAGCACTTTCGGGTCCTAGTCATGCTGAAGAAGTAGTACGGGATCTTCCAACTGCAGTAGTGGCTGCTTCTGCTGATCAACAGGCTGCTAAAATGACTCAAGATATTCTCATGAATAATAATTTTCGAATCTATACGAGCATGGATATAATCGGGGTGGAATTAGGCGGTGCTTTAAAAAATGTAATTGCATTATGTTCGGGTATCTCGGATGGCCTTGAATACGGTGATAATACTCGTGCAGCTTTAATGACTCGTGGCATAGCGGAAATAACACGTTTAGGCATAAAACTCGGCGCATGTCCTGCCACTTTTTCAGGTCTTTCAGGGATTGGTGATCTAATCGTGACTTGCAGTAGCAGGTTTAGCAGAAACCGTAAAGCAGGTATTAGGATCGGGAAAGGAGAACCCCTTGAAAAGGTTGTTAAATCTACCAATATGATTATTGAAGGTGTCAACACAACTAAAGCAGTATTTGAGCTAGCTAAAAAACAAAATATTGAGATGCCTATATCTGAGCAAGCCTATCTTGTATTATTCAAAGGAAAGGACCCGGCTACTGCAGTTAAATCACTTATGAGTCGAGCCGGTAAACACGAACATAAGGATATAATCTCACATAGATTTTTTACTAATTAGGAAACGTGAATCACCACGTTTTCTTTTTTTTTAAGTAATAAACGAAGGTCCTTGTCATATATATATATTGTATATTGTTTAAAGTTAATAGTCCCTCTTTGGTATTTAAATAAGCACATCTGTAAAATACACAACATTAAAATACCTTAAAATAGGGGGAAAGGGAGGGAAACCGGTGAAGAAGTTTGACTTATTCAAAGATATCGTTGAAAGGACCGGAGGAGATATCTATATAGGGGTTGTCGGGCCAGTGCGAGCGGGTAAATCCACTTTTGTCAAAAAATTTATGGAATTGATAGTTATACCCAATATACCCGATTCAAATGACCGCTCAAGGGCAAAGGACGAACTGCCCCAATGCGGGGCCGGTAAAGTAATAACTACAGCCGAACCTAAATTCATCCCAAGTGAAGCTATTGAAATTACAATAAAAGACAACATAAAGTTTAGAGTCAGGTTAGTAGATAATGTGGGTTATACTGTAAAAGGCGCTTTGGGGTATGAAGATGAAAAAGGTCCTAGGATGGTAGCTACACCTTGGTTTGAAACAGAAATACCTTTTCAAGAAGCTGCTGAGATAGGTACAAAAAAAGTTATTGAAGAGCACTCAACATTAGGTTTAGTTATTACTACTGATGGGACTGTTACGGAAATTTCCAGGGAGGATTATATTCCCGCCGAGGAAAGGATCGTTGCAGAACTAAAGGCCATTGGAAAACCTTTTGTAATGGTTCTTAATACGGCGGCTCCCTATGATGAAAAAACCGAGAACATGAAAGAGGCATTGGAAGATAAATATGATGTGCCTGTATTACCTGTGGATTGCCAGAATTTATGCATTGAAGATATATATCAGATATTGGAGGAAGTGTTGTTTGAATTCCCTATCATGGAAATAAATATACAAATACCTAGTTGGGTGCAGGCCTTGAAAAAGGATCACTGGCTCAGACGGCAGTTTGAAGAAACCGTAAGGGATACTATAAAAGGTGTAAGACGTTTAAGGGATATGGAAAAGACATTGGAAGTGTTTAAAGTGCATGATTTCATCGAAAATGTGCAGCTCAAAGAAATGGATTTGGGCTTAGGTACAACGGAGGTTGTTATAGATACCGGGAAAGATTTGTTTTACAAAATTCTCAGTGAGTCTTCAGGTATGGAAATAGCCGGGGAAAAAGATCTTTTACAACTCATGGGGGATTTGACTATAGCAAAAAAAGAATATGATAAGGTGGCAAAGGCGTTAGAAGATGTTCAGAAAATAGGGTATGGCATTGTACCACCGCAATTGGATGAAATGAGTCTTGAGGAACCTAAAATTGTTCGACAAGGGGCGAGATTTGGAATCAAATTAAGGGCTACAGCACCCTCTGTACATATGATTAGGACTGATATAAACGCAGAAGTATCACCTATAATTGGTACGGAAAAACAAAGTGAAGAACTCATAAATTATTTGATAAGTGAATTTGAAAGCAATCCGTCAAAGCTTTGGAAAACAAACCTTTTCGGGAAATCTCTAAATGAACTTGTAAGGGAAGGAATACAAAACAAAATATTTAGCATGCCTGAATCAGCTCAGGACAAAATCCAGGAGGCGCTACAACGGATTGTTAATGAGGGCTGTGGTGGATTAATTTGTATAATCATATAACCGCGAAATTAGAAATTTATATATTGAATAGATAAAATAAAGCTATTTTAAAAAAACGTAGTGAGGTTTCTTCTCACACCAATGTGATACCTCTAAAGTAGACAGTCTAATCATAAAAATTGGATTATCTGCTCGGAGGTATTTTTTATGATTTATATTATTTGGGTTTATAGGGAAGATTTATGACTCTAATGTCAAGACTATTGATATAATATTGATTTTAAAAGTAGTATTTTGAACTACTTCCTTAAAATTAGTTTTACCTTGTATGTGTTTTTATACAATTATAGTATTCTGACTTTAAAAGAGGATTTTGGCATCAAAACATAGAACATTCTTTTTGCTGTATAATTATGTTCAATCAGATTTATTATCTTGAATGAAGGTCAAAGGAGGTATATTTTAAATGAAAAAATCGGCTTTGATTAATTTATATGGTATTGTACAAGGTGTAGGAATGAGATACCTTGTATTTAGGAAGGCTTCAAACCTTAAATTGTCTGGATATGTTAGAAACATGATAGATGGCAGTGTTAAAATAAAAGTGGAAGGCGAGGAAGCTTCAATTTTGGAATTATTCGATTACGTCAAACAAGGTGTTCGATGGGCCAAAGTTGAGAAAGCCCAAATTAATTGGGACGATTATAAGGGCAAATACAAGAAATTTAGAATATGTGGGTGATTGTGTTGAATGGACAAACATCGTTTTTTTCTAAAATTGGGGCCGAAACATCAAGGCCCCTAGCTGATAGAATGAGACCAATGAGACTAGATGAACTGGAGGGCCAGAAACATATACTTGGCAAAGGTAAGGCCTTAAGAAAACTGATTGAAGAAGATAATATGACATCAATGATATTGTGGGGACCACCAGGTGTGGGTAAAACCACTTTAGCAAAAATAATTTCTAAAAATACTCATGCTGTATTTCAGAGCTTTAGTGCAGTGCTTTCTGGTGTGAAGGAAATCAGAGAAGTTATGAAAAAAGCCGAAGAACGCCTGTTATACGGTCAAAACACTCTTCTTTTTATTGATGAGATTCACAGATTTAACAAATCACAACAAGATGCCTTTCTCCCGTTTGTGGAAAAAGGTGACATAATCTTAATTGGAGCTACTACTGAAAATCCGTCTTTTGAATTAAATTCAGCACTACTTTCACGTTTAAAAGTATTTACATTAAACCCTTTAAAACCAGAAAATATCGTAACAATTTTGAAAAGAGCCATTGAGGATAAAAAACGTGGGTTGGGGAAAATTAAAATTGATTACAAAAGGGGAACTCTTGAAAAACTAGCGGTTTATGCCAATGGTGATGCAAGAGTGGCATTAAGTTCATTGGAATTGGCAGTAAAAAGTTCAACACCGAAGAAGGATGGGAGTATATTTATTACAGACGAAGTCTTAAAGGATATTTTTCAGAAAAAGACCCTGATATATGATAAAAAAGGTGATGAGCATTATAATTTAATTTCAGCTTTTCATAAATCCATAAGAAATAGCGACAGTGATGCGGCTGTTTATTGGCTTGCCCGTATGTTAGAAAGTGGTGAGGATCCTCTTTATATAGCCCGTAGATTAATACGCATTGCATCAGAAGATGTGGGTTTAGCAGAACCTGGGGCTATGGAGCAAGCAGTGGCGGCATTTCATGCCGCACATTTTATTGGCATGCCAGAATGTAGTACAAGTTTAGCGCAGGTGGCGGTATATCTTGCCCTGGCTCCTAAATCTAATTCCCTTTACACAGGTTATATGAAGGCGAAAAGGGACATAGAAAAAAGCATTGCACAGCCAGTACCGTTGCACATGAGAAATGCCTCGACAAAATTGATGCAAGAGCTTGGTCATGGAAAAGGATACAAATATGCTCATAATTCTCGGCATAAAATCACTGCAATGGAATGTTTGCCGGAAAATTTAACAGGTAGGAAATACTATCTGCCGACCTGCACGGGAAAAGAGCAGGAATTTAAGAAAAAAAAGGCCGAGATTGAAGTGCTAAAAAGTAAAATATAATAAGACTTTTATTGATATTGACTAAAGAAAGGATAGAAAATGCATGATGCTTAATAGCTTAACTGATGTAAAAGGTATACAAGTAGGGCATGCTCAGGACTATGAAGCGGGCACAGGCTGTACAGTAATTATATGTAAAGACGGTGCGACTGCAGGTGTTGACGTCCGTGGTGGGGCTCCTGGAACTAGAGAAACGGATTTGCTCTTACCTGGTAAAAGGTCCATGCCATATACATAAGTGGTGGGAGTGCTTTCGGCCTTGACGGCGTATCAGGGGTGATGCATTTTTTAGAAAAACACCAAATCGGCTTTAATGTAGGGGTAACAAAAGTGCCAATAGTACCAGGTGCTGTTATTTTCGATTTAAATATCGGAGATTACCGCAGGCGACCTGATTTTAAAATGGGCCATACAGCATGCTTAAATGCAATGGAAAAAAACGACGCAATGGGAAATATAGGGGCTGGAACTGGGGCTACTGTAGGTAAATATTTTGGTGATAAATATTCTATGAAAGGAGGTTTGGGGACCGCTTCAATTAAAATTGGTGAATTGGTAGTGGCGGCCTTAGTAGTTGTGAACTGCCTAGGTGATGTAATAGACCCGAGCACAGAAGATATTTTGGCTGGGGCACTGAATAAAACAAAAACTAGCTTTGTAAATACAATTAAAGCTATTAAAAAAGATTTAACTATGGCGAATTCTTTTGGTAAAAATACTACATTGGGTGTAATAGCAACAAACGGGTTTCTTTCAAAATCTGAAGCAAGTAAAGTCGCATCTATGGCACATAATGGCTATGCAAGGACTATCAGACCTACACATACAATGTTTGATGGGGATACAATATTTTGTCTTTCATTAGGAAATATAAAAACTGATGTTTCCATTGTAGGTGTTTTAGCAGCTGAAGTGATGGCAGAAGCGATAGTTCGCGGGATAAAAAGCGTTGATCCATTATATGGTATAGAATCATATAAATCTTTTACTGTATAATGATAAATTCCGGTATGAAATGACCCTCCGGCAAAAATCATGGCAACTCCACACTGAAACCGTGACTATGTTTTCATAGCTTTCACTTAGCCTACATTGATAAAAATTCACTATATCCCCTTTTCATGCATAGGATAGTAAGGAAGGGGGTTTTTTTATGTTTGGAGTCCGACTACTTTTGAGGACTTTAAAACCTAGAACCCTTAAGCTCTTTTTATTTTTTTTAATTGTCCTCATATTATTTTATAATATTTTTAGAATAGTTGAGCATCAAATAACTCCAAATATATTGGCTATAGCTGAAACTAAAACCAGAATCTTAGCAACCGAAACTATCAATCAAGCTATAAAAGATAAAATAGCAAAGAACGTGCAGTATAAGGATTTGATATCAATACATAAAAACACAAGTGGTCAGATAACCTTAATACAAATTAATACTGGAGAAATAAACAGGCTTGAAGCAGAGACAGCTCTTGAAACAATTAAAATTTTGCGTAAAGTGACGCTAGATGGTGTTAATGTACCCTTGGGAGCAGCTACAGGAAGCAAAATATTGTCAAACTATGGGCCTTTAGTGCGAGTGGCTTTGCTACCCGGGGGAACAGCCACTGTTAATACAGTTGAAACTTTTGAGGCGGCCGGTATAAACCAAACGCGGCACAGAATTGGTCTCGAAATAATTGCCAATATAAGGATCATACAGCCTTTGTTAAGCACAGATATTACAATTCAAACACATGTACCAATAGTAGAAACAATAATAATAGGAGATGTTCCTAAAGCAATTTTAGAACTTAAATGATAAAGCAGAAAAGAAGTGATATATGAAGTGTAATAAAGGTTAAGCCGTTTAATCTTATGATTTAGCCGTTTATAATAATTGAAGTCATAATTGCTATATGCTATATTATACTACGTTGGTTAAATGATCTATCGCTACTATTAGAAAATCGTATTCAAATAGAAAATCGTATTCAAATAGAAAATCGTATTCAAATAGAAAATCGTATTCAAAAGGTATATTTTATTTTCTGACACAATCAGATCCTATCTAATTTAAGTGAACTGTAAAAAGCGATACCCGAGAATAGTCAACGAATCGGTATTAATTATAAAATTATCTAGTCAAAATTTCTTGACAACATCAATAAAATGTAGTAAGATAAAAATCCAGTCGGAACCAATATGATCTTTGAAAACTGAACAGTGTTATGCCTGAAGTGGCGAAGTTTTTTGATTTTAAGTTATGAGTTGTCAAA
>CAYMGK010000078.1:0-7984 GCA_964389965.1 uncultured Clostridia bacterium
TAACCCTTTTCTTGATTGAACCACTTTACTTTACCTTGCAATTATTCATTCCTCCTAAAAAAACTAAATAAAGATGGGCCCTTCTTACCTAGAATATATCACACCGAAAAACCAATGTCAAATCCGAATTTTATAAACGTTTTTATAATAATTAAAATATCTGTCTGGTTTTATGCCCCTTTTTTGTGACCCTTATTGATAAAAACAACTACCTCCCACAAACTCGCGGATTATCGAAGTTTGTGGAATATCCTGCTCGTTCTCAATGGGCTCAAAATATTCAAGGAATTTTAAAAGATGTTTTGCCTTTATGTATTCCGGATCTTGTTCTGTTATCTGCTTTAATAGCGGCTCTGCATACTTCTTTAAAATAGCCATTTCATAAACTAAGGCGGAATTAAACATCACATCGGCCTCTTCTTGATATGGAAAGATATTCGCTTCCGCACCTTTTGAAACTGCAGGCCACATTGATAATGTCTTTTTTGCATCGGCTGACCTGCACCAATCATCTCTTACCATGCGCCTAAGCAATCTTGTATCACTTGTCGAAATGCGATTATGGTTATCTATGCTTAGTTGAGTCAAAGCACTTACATATATGAGAAATTTATTTTCTTTTGGAATAGATGGTGTTAAGCGCTCATTTAAAGCGTGGATACCTTCGATAATAATCGGTTGGCCTTTTTTTACTCTGATGGGATTCTCGTAGTATTCCCTTTTCCCTGTACGAAAATTATATCTGGGCAATATTACTTCCTTGCCTTGAATCAATTTCGTAAGTTGTTGGTTGAAAAGGCTTAGTTCAATGGCCTCAAGTGCCTCAAAGTCGGGCTTCCCATCATCTCCTAGAGGAGTTTTATCCCTATCGAGAAAAAAATCGTCTAAAGAAATAGAAGTTGGCCTAAGTCCGTTGACCATTAGCTGTACTGAAAGTCGCTGAGCAAAGGTAGTCTTGCCTGATGAAGACGGTCCGGCAACAAGGATTATTCTTAGGTGTTCACTTCCTTTTGATATACTGTCAGCGATTTGTGCTATTTTCTTTTCGTGAAGTGCCTCGGCAATTCGTATCACTTTACCACTTTTGCCAGATGCTATATGATCATTTAGTGCACCAATATCAGGTATACCTAAAATATAGGCCCATCTATCCGATTCCCTAAAAATACTGGAGAGTTTTGGTTGTTCTTGGTATTTTGCAACAACGGTAGGATTTGATTTGTTCGGGTATTGGAGAATAATTCCGGGTAAATAAAATTTTAACCTGAACCATTTTAAATAGCCTGTAGACGGCAGCATATAACCATAGTAATAATCCTTCATTCCGTCCATTTCGTATATATTCAAAAAGTGACTTTTTCTGTATTTAAGGATTCTTATTTTATCTTTCATCCCCGCCTTGTCAAACATAGTTAGGGCATCTTCAATCGGTATTTTGCATTTTTTGATGGGTATATCCTTTTCCACTAGTTGTCGCATTCTGCTTTCAATACATTCCACATCTTCTTCATTCAAAGGCTCTTCACGTACTATCTCACAGTAAAGACCATCACCAAGTGAATGTTCAACACGAACATTGCAATCAGGAATAATATCATTACAGGCTTTGACAAATAAAAATACAAGAGTCCTAATGTATATCTCCATTCCAACTTCCGTTGACATGTCCATAAATTCTACTTTAGAATCTTCATCAATCATATATGTCAGTTCTCTAAGGTTCCCATTCAATATAGCTGCAACTATCGGGAAAGAGAAATTGTGTTCAATATCCTTTGCCAAATCCTCCAATAGTGTTGGCGTATTCAACACCATATCACCAATATTCTTCACTGTAATATTCATAAATACACCCCAATTTAGCTAAATTCTACTACCTGCTAGCACCTCCGCCACCACTTCGACCGCCACCGAAACCACCGCCAAAACCTCCGCCACCACCGAATCCACCGCCGCCGAAGGGACCGGAAAACGGGCCACCAAAAGAACTTCTACGATAATATTTACGACCACGCCTACTGGTTAGCAATATGATTACAATGATGAAAATTATCAATGCCAAGACCTTTCCTGTAGATATGCCCTTACCTTCAATGGGATAATGTTGTAAATTTGATAATTCTTCACTTTGAATATCTAAACCGTATTCTATAGCAACTTCAGAACATACAGCCATAAAAGCATCCTTTATCCCACTGGAGTATTCCTCCATAGCAAAAGCAGGCAATGCATAGTTGTCCAAGATTGCCCCTGCTTTTGCATCATTAATTGCCCCTTCCAAACCATACCCTACTTCGATACGAATGCGACCTCTTTGGTCTTTGATTAGACTTTCTTTATTCACAAGAATTAAAACACCGTTGTTTTCTTTCTCATCACCTATTCCCCAACCTCTAAATAACTTAAGAGCATAGTCCTCAAGCTCTAATTGGTCTAGATCGTTTACAGTGACAACTACTATCTGTGCCTTGGTTTTATCATCCAGTATCTTTGCCATACTGCGCATTTCCTGCTCATCAGAACTGTCTATAAGTTCGGCATAATCAAATACATAGGTATTGACATCGGGTTTTGAGGGTATAGGCTCCGCTAAGGCCATGTTAGACCAGCTTGCCAAAATAAGATTAGTGATAAGTATGAATGAAATTACAAGTAAAGTGCCAACATTTCTCGGCCTGATTTTGTTATCTTTAATCAATAAAATCACCGCTCTTCATAATCGATTGACTATATTCAAGACCATTTGTTTTAATTGACAAAGTCCACTGAAGGGACTTGTTTTGCCCCTTCCTGGGCCTCGAAATAATCTTGCTTTTCAAAACCGAGCATCCTTGCAATAATAACGGTCGGAAACCTTCTTATTTTAGTGTTAAATACCTGCACCACATTATTATAATCCATACGAGATACTGCTATGCGGTTTTCCGTTCCGGCTAATTCATCAGATAGCTGTCTAAAATTAGCATCAGCCTTCAAGTCTGGGTAATTTTCTGCTATTGCAAGGAGCCTGGACAAGGCACCTGAGAGTTCGTGATCAGCCTGGGCCTTTTCTGCTACAGAGCCTGAACCAATAAGATTTTCCCGTGCTCTTGTAACTTCTGTGAATATCTTTTCTTCATGTGCAGCGTAACCCTTAACTGTATTTACTAGGTTTGGGATTAAATCCATGCGCCGCTGAAGTTGGTTTTCTACTTGACTCCAAGCACTATTAACCTCTTCATCGGAGGCTACCAGACCGTTATAACTGGCTAGTACAGGTAGCACTAGAATTGCTATGATTACTAATATAACTAATATTCCCTTTAAACCTTTATTCAATGAAGACCCCTCCAACTCATGTGATTTATATTTCATTATACATGAAAACCTGCCTTAGTAAAAGAAAATAATTATACAGTTTTAGTAGAAAAGTTATTCGGGATTTTGTATCTATACTTGGAGCGCCCTTATAATTGCCAAAGTGATTAACAATATTCCAGGCAAATATTTTGTTGACTTTTTTTGAAAGAATACTAATTTCCTTCGCCCTATATAAAGGCCTATGGATAAAAACACAAAGCTTGCTATACTCACTAAAATCGTGGTTAGGCCCAAACCAAACCCTGCGGCAGCAGCTCCAAAACCGGCACCAAAAGCATCTAAAGCAAGGGCCACTCCTAGCAATAAAGCTTCTTTTGTATCTATAACTCCGGATGTGTTAATATCGGCCATGGTTGGTTCTCTTAATATCTTCACTACAAGGCCCAAAGATTTTATCCTAAAAGCCACAACAGTTTTTTCTCTTTTATTACTACTTTTTCTTGAAAATGCCTCAAGTAGAGACCAAGCACCTAGAAACAGCAAAATGATAGCCCCTATAAAATTGGCCAAAACAGGGTGAAAAAATCTTACGGCTACATTACCAAAAAACATAGCAAAAGCAAATGCACAGGAAGTTGCTAATACTATTATCAATTGTGAAGACCAAGGGAGCCTTATTCCTTTCATTCCATATATAATTCCAACAGATAAACCATCTATACTTACAGCTATGGCAAGAATGGTTCCGGCAAAAGCGTCCAATCATTATCTCCCCTTTTATACAAAGATTAATCAATATTTTCTATGTAGTGGATTTACACTTTCATTTCCGAGGATTTTGCTTTTAAAACTTCTTCCTGTAGGAGACCCCATATATTCTTAAATAAAGACCCGAAGTTAGAAGATGCACGTAAAGATAGAATATCCCTGGGCCGCGGAATATTTACAGGAATTATGGCTTTTGTTTTTCCAGGATTCGCCGTCATAACCATTATTCTATCCCCTAAGATGAGTGCTTCATCAATACTATGTGTTATAAAAAGGGATGTTTTGCCACTTCCTTCCCAAGTTCTTAAAAGCTCTTGCTGCAAAATTAGCCGGTTCTGTTCATCGAGGGCACCAAAGGGCTCATCCATAAGCAGGATTTCAGGGTCACTCACAAAGGCTCGAGCTACATTTATTCTTTGCTTCATCCCACCTGATAATTGATAAGGGAAAACATCGGCGAACCCGTCAAGCCCCATCAAGTCAAGATATCGCCTCGCTATTTTCCTTCTCTCGGCCTTTGAAAATCCTTGTATCCTCAGGCTATAGGCTACATTTTCAACCACCGTCATCCACGGAAATATTGAATCACCTTGAAATACCATAGATGTCAAGGGCTTTTTGGGGTCTTTTGACCTTATAACTACTTTTCCATGTGTTTGTTTTTCTAACCCTGCCAAAATCCTAAGTAGTGTAGTCTTACCACAGCCGCTTGGCCCCACAATACACAGAAACTCCCCTTCTTCAACAGACAAATCTAGATTTTCCAAGGCAACAACTTTTTTGTCCCTAGCATGAAATACTTTCGTAAGCCGCTCTATGAATATCGCCCCGTTTGAATACAAAACACTCACCTCCTATTGTCTTTCCAAGGTATTACGATACCTTCGATAATATCTAACAAATATGAAAAAACATACCCTAAAAAAGCCA
This sequence comes from uncultured Clostridia bacterium, assembly GCA_964389965.1. Classification (GTDB taxonomy): domain Bacteria; phylum Bacillota; class Thermosediminibacteria; order Thermosediminibacterales; family Tepidanaerobacteraceae; genus DUNY01. The sequence continues at coordinate 4,999 of CAYMGK010000078.1, forward strand.
TTGTAATAAGTGCCACAAACATTTTTTCAATGTCAAACATATCATAGGCTCGCCAGACCATCCACCCTACCCCGGCTTTAGCCGCTGATAGCTCTGCCGCCACTATGAGAAGTAGTGCAGTACCCATCCCTAGCTTAAAACCCGCAAATATCATAGGCAATGCCCCCGGAAATGCCACTGTTGAATAAAACTGAAATGAGGTTGCACCAAAATTTTTAGCCACATCGAGGTAGAGCTCGTCAATACTTAATACACCTGCCATTGTGTTTATTAGGACAAGATAGAAGACACCTATGGCTATTGTAAATATTTTCGATGCCTCACCTAAACCAAAAATTATTAGAATAAGTGGCATAATCGCCAGTTTAGGAATCGGGAAAGTAGCCGCTACCATAGGCATTAGACTTGCTTTCACTGGCGGAAAAAGGCCCATAGAAAGCCCTAAGACCACTCCAGGTATTGCACCCGTTAAAAATCCAAACAAGATTCTTTGGGCACTAATGAATGTGTGATATAGCAGTTCACCGGAATAAAACATAGGCATCATTGTCTTGAAAATCATAACCGGACTAGAAAACAACCGAACATCTATAAATGCCAATCTAGCAAATATCTCCCATGTCAGTAAAAGTAATGATGGAGATAAAAAAGCCAGAATTCTCAATAAGAATGTTTTATTAAACAAAGATGTTTTTGACTTATCGCTTTCTTTTTTTACAATAATCTGCCCCAAGGTATCTTGAATCCGTTCTTCCAGTAAACTCATTGACTTGCCCCCTCCCAATGATGTGGCCGAAAATCATGATCTGATTTCCGGCCACAGATACAATCTACTTTCAATAGGCCCCTAATATTTTTACTGCATACTCCGCATAACTATTATCGACTACATCCTCGGCCTTTAACTCCCCTTTTAATAAGCCTCTTTGTATATACCAATCAAGATCAAGTTGGACACCTTTCATTCTTGCATATCCATCGGGATTTAGTCCCACTGGATACATTTGTTCATATAGCTCCCTTTCTTTAACTACGGAATACTCGGCAAGTATTGATATTATTTCATCTCTGTTTATATTTTTAAAGAAGGCATCATTATAATCCCGTAAAGCCTTAATATAAGCTACCATAAATCGGTTAGCCACTTCCGGTCTATCAAGCATACTTTTACCGTAGACTAAAAGAGCTGTTTGAGCATCAGGATCGTATTCAGAGGGATCTTTCCACGGGTCGGCAATATCATTGGATATTGCGGCGGCTACAAATGGCTCGATAACCATACCTCCATCTATACTTTTATTACTCATAGCTGCTACTATATCCGGAAAACTTCTTATCACCTGTAAATCTACATCTTCAGTTGTCATTCCTCCCTGATTTAGTACACGATCTAACGCAATTTCGTCAAGTGACGCTGTGCCTACAACTGCTAGCTTTCGGCCCCTTAAATCTTCAAAATCCTGAATCTCATCTACCAAATCTTTTCGAATCAATAATCGGTAATACCCCTGACCTACAACATTAATCCCTTTATCCCCTACAATTTTTATTGGTATGTCTCGGAGAATAGCATTGAACAACCCCGATGCCGTAACAGTGCAACCTACATCTAATTGACCTGCCCCCAACGCATTTATCATGTCCTGACCGGTACTGAAATTTACTGATTCAATTTCAATGCCTAATTCATCATAATAACCTTTAGCCATACCAATTAATACTCCACCATCAGAGACAACTTCCTTCATTCCTACCGTCACCTTTATAGGCGGAAAAAGCGGCTCGAGCTCGGTCTTTTTTTCTACGGTTTCCGGGCTTTCATCTGTTTTCACTTCAGCAGGACCTTCTTTTGCAATCTGCTTACCACATCCAAATATAAAAACAGATAGCAATATTACTATTACCAAAAACAATGAAATATGTTTCACAAAAAATCACCCCTTTAAAAAAATTAACCTTCTTTATATATATTCCCATAAGGGCAAATAGGTTACGGGTGAAAAATTTTGCATAGAAAAAGTTTTTACATTAAAATCGGACTTTAATAAAAAAAGCCGTGTGTAAAGGCCTTTATATCCAATACACAGCAGCTTTTTTTGAACCATATCTCTGTGCTAAACCCCTTAAGCAAACCCGGCTATTACTATAAAAGAGATTCTTGCGATTTTCTTTTTTGCCACTTCTTGAATTTTGTCATCTTAAAAGACTTACATATCGTAAAGCACTTTTCTATAGTTTTGCACCGCTTTAAACAAGTAAAGACTGAGCCCCACCAAATCACCTGCCTTTATTAGTGTTTCCGCCCTTTCTGCCATATTACCCCATCGTGGTGTATCATAGTACCGCTCAATAAAATAAGACAGGTTGTCCTGAAAAATTTCTTTATCCCCTTGCATATTGGTGATTAGATCCATAAAGTAGTTAAAGGTTTCTTCTTTCGTCAATTTTCATTACCCCCGATTTTGCAATTGTTACATTTTAATAATGTTTATTTTCAATACATAATAGTATACCACATATTTCCGACAAAGTTTTGACTTTTTCGTCATAACTCCCTTATTTTCTTGTTAGTGCCAAGTAGCACAAATTACTCACTGTAGAATCTCACCTTTAAGCCGTATTTCTTATTGTCTTTTTGTGATAGAAATATTAATTTTAAGTCATGTTTAAAGGGTTATTTAAATTTAACATATTTACAAAATATTGTATAATTGGTATCATAGTATCAGTGATGGACAAATAATCTTATTTAAGCAATAAAGCCCTTTATATATAAATTAGAAAATAGGGGCTTCACCGAAATAATTTGGGGTTTGCCTATACAATAGGTAGCAAGAACTGAGGGATATGTCGCTTTACCTAAATATTGAAAAGGAGGTCTTTTTATGGCACAACTTATTGGTATTGATGCAGGTTATGGTTTTGTCAAGGTAACTGACGGTGAGGTTGGCTACTCTTTTCCCAGTGTAGTAGGTGAAGGACATAC
>CAYMGK010000079.1:0-7966 GCA_964389965.1 uncultured Clostridia bacterium
TCGAACTTATCACTTATAATATTTGCTCTAATACCGCCCTTTATTTCACCGAAATTAAACATTATTTTGCCTGGGGGAAAGTTCCTAGTAAAAAAGGTATTTAATCCTGTGAGCAAACTCACTCCAATCATATTTGCATCTGTGGCTTTATATGGTACAGCGGCATGACCTTTTTTCCCAATGATTCTAATAAAAAACCTATCAGATGCCGCCATCAAGGGGCCCTGTCGAAACCCTATTACACCGGTTTTCAAGTCAGGCCATACATGTAAACCTAGGACTGTTTCCACTGTTGGATTTTGCAGTACACCTTGTTCAACCAAAAATTTGGCTCCACCTTTTGGGCTGCATTCTTCCGCAGGTTGGAATATAAATTTAACATTACCGTTTAGCTTTTGCTTTATTTCAGCTAAAACCATTGCGGTACCAATACAAATAGCAGTATGTGCGTCATGACCGCATGCATGCATTTTCCCGGGAAATTTTGACGAAAAGGGGAGTCTTGTATTTTCATGTATTGGCAGGGCATCTATATCCGCTCTAAGTGCTATTGTTCTGGAACCGCGGCTTCTTAGCAACCCTACGGCACCAGTTGGCATGATGTCTTTGCATAGCTCGATCCCTATTTTATTCAATTCAGCTTTTATCATCTTTGTTGTTTCAAATTCTTCATACCCCAACTCGGGATTTTCATGAAATGTCCTTCTCAATTCAATGATATATGGCAAGTGTTTTTTTGTTAGTTTTTTTATAGTGTCCTTCATGAAAATTCTCTCTCCCCATGTATTATATTTGTATTAAGACATATATTGTTTCCATGTATTTTCTGGTAAGGGCTTAGTGAGTTTCGAGACAACAACCATTGCCACTAGCGATGCGGGCACTGCGTAAGCTGCTGGGTGTATAGGGGCGGTTCCGAATTTAAGTTGGCAGTAAACCACTACAACTAAGCCAACAATTACAGAGGCTATGCCGCCTTCTTTTGTTGCATCCTTCCAATACATTCCTGCAACTACTGGCACAAAGTATGTTGCTGCGAACAACCCCCAAACCAATGAAGACATTATCAGTAGGAATTTTGGAGGATAAAATGTTACAATTATGGAAATTACCCCTATCACGGCGGAAACTATCTGACTTGCCGTTTTCAGGTTCTTTTCATCCATATCTGGATTAATAAAGTTTTTATACATATCATAGGTTACTGAACTTGTACATAATAACAGCATGGCATCATATGTGGAACATGCTGCTGCTGCGGCACCTGCTAAAATCAATGCCCCGACAAATGGTGGGATATATTCCATTATTAGCAATGGGAATACCCAGTCTGCACTGTCAAACTGAACTGGCAATGTGGGAATTAAAACCCTTCCGGCTACTCCTATTACAGTCAAGCATATCCATAAGATAGCCAATGGTATATATGAATAGTACATGGCAAGACCGGATTTGACGTCTTTTGCACCTTGTAATCTCATAATGTACTGGGGATGTACAGGTGTGCCTAATCCGTAACCTAGGAAATTCGCCAATAAAAAGGGTATCGACCATGCCCCTAAAGCAAGGGGATGTGTCAAAGTTCCAGGCTGTGTTGCGGCTTCAGAAGCAAATGGGACAGTATCAATCAAAGCCGCCTTAGCATTGATCGCCGAGAACCCCCCCGCTTTGCTTACAATTATTACTGTGGCTATTATAACCCCAAAACAGAAGATAGCCCCCTGTAATACATCCGTTAAGGATGCAGCTTTAAAACCACCCATACTAGTATATGACAGGGTAAATAATCCTGCAATAATGACACCATAATGAAAAGGGAAACCTGTTATTATACTTAAGAGTTTTGCAACACCATTTAATTGAACAGAAAGTCCCATTATAAGTCCGAAAAGTATTATTAAACCTGCTAGTCCCTGTAAGAATTTGCTTTCATACCGCTTTGCAAAAAATTCAGGTGGTGATACCAAAGTAACCTTTCTCAATCGAGATGCTATAAAAGGTGCGGCTATAACAGCCACAGTCCATGTGACTGGTCCATATAACATATAAGAATAACCCCATGTGTAGGAAAATGCCGGCCCCCCCATGACGGAAGCAACACTAAACCCTGTTGCCAAATACCCCATGAAAGTTACAAAAGGTGAAAGGGAGTGACCAGCAGCAAAAAAATCGGAGTGTGTCTCCATTTCCTGCATTGACTTCCAACCAATATACAGTGTTATAATAAAGTAAGTAAGCAGTACAACTAGATATGTTGTGGTATGTTCCATTATCCTATACTCCTCTCCTTTTCTTCTTCTTTTTTAATAAAGTTTCTTGTAACTAAACAGACAATCGCAGCAGATAGAATCTGTAGACCAATAGTCCCCAGCAAAGTAGACAGAGGTAAATTAAACATCCGAATTCATCTCCTTTCCTTTAAATGTAACTGCATCCCTGTATACATTCTCAATAATTTTACATCAAATATTATTTTTCGTCAATGGTTTTTTGACCCATGATCTCTTCGAGCACATGTGCACATGCACATAAAATATTCAGCTATCTTTTAAATGTACAAAAGGTTGTGAAAACAAAGAAAAAAGTCGCACTCTAATTTTGACAGGGTGTATAATATGTGGTATCATAAAGTATACATGCGTTGACGGAATTTTTGTAGATATTCTCAAAAATCACAATAGCTATAAAAAACCAAAGGCAAGTTGCGCATCCTGCTTTTGGTTTATTTATTTCCATATAAAAATACGTTTTAAGGAGTGAAGGAAACTTGATTCATCCTGTAAGTCAGGGGCAACGAATTCGGTGGAGCTATTCTAAAATTGATGAAGTGATGGACATGCCGGATCTTATAGAAATCCAAAAAGACTCTTACAAATGGTTTTTAGAGCAGGGTTTGATCGAGGTGTTTCAAGACATTTCCCCTATAGCAGATTTTACCGGTAATTTGGTTTTGGAGTTTCTTGATTATAAATTTGATAAGCCAAAACACACTGAAGATGAAGCAAGAAAAAGAGATGTGAACTACTCTGCCCCCCTAAAGGCCAGGGCAAGACTCATAAATAATGAAACAGGGGAGGTCAGAGAACAGGAAGTTTTCATGGGGGAATTCCCCCTAATGACGGAAAATGGCACATTTATAATAAATGGTGCCGAGCGTGTTGTAGTAAGTCAGCTTGTGCGCTCTCCAGGGGTATACTTTACTATGGAGCGGGATAAAAGCGGAAAAGAGATGTTTTCCGGTCAGATTATTCCGGATAGGGGAGCATGGGTTGATATTGAAATAAGTACAAGGGGAATTATAAATGCAAGAATAAACAGAACCAGAAAACTTCCTGTCACTGTATTTTTAAGGGCACTGGGTTATGGTACCAATCCGCAAATCATAGAGCTCTTAGGGAGAGATGAAAAATTACTTGATACCCTAGAAAAAGATAACACTAAAAGCGAAGCAGAAGGGTTAACTGAACTATATAGAAGATTGCGGCCAGGTGATCCGCCCACAGTTGAAAACGCTAGATCCTTGATAGAATTTATGTTTTTCAATAGAAAGCGCTACGATCTAGGTAGAGCGGGTCGCTATAAATTTAACGGAAAATTAAGGCTCAGTAACAGGGTTGTCGGTCATATATGTGCCGAAAATATTATAGATAAAGTGACCGGAGAAATAATCCTAAAAAGTGGCATGGAGATCACCAGGGCCAAGGCGGAACTCCTTGAACGGCTCAAAATAAAAAGTGTAAAAATACAAATTCCAAAAGATAAATTAGATGATTCAAAGACCACGCTTCAAATGGTTAAAGTGCTATGCAATGGGTATGCCAAGGAAAATAATAAAATTTTTAAAACGGAAAAACATGTTACGAAGGATGATATTCTTGCTGCTATCAACTACCTTATAAACTTACCATATGGTATTGGAAATATTGATGATATAGATTACTTAGGTAATAGGCGTTTAAAATCTGTCGGCGAACTTTTACAAAATCAGTTTAGGATCGGTCTATCTAGGATGGAACGTGTTGTAAAAGAGAGGATGACCATTCAAGACGTTGATACTATAACTCCTAAAATACTTGTCAATGTCAGACCTGTTGCAGCCGCCATAAACACTTTTTTTGGCAGTAGTCAATTATCTCAATTCATGGACCAAACAAACCCACTGGCAGAGTTAACACATAAACGGCGTTTAAGTGCATTGGGACCCGGTGGACTTAGTAGGGAAAGGGCTGGGTTTGATGTAAGGGATGTCCACCATTCACACTATGGTCGTGTATGTCCTATTGAAACACCGGAAGGACCAAATGTGGGTCTTATAAATTCCCTAAGCTGTTTAGCCAAAATAAATGAATATGGATTTATTGAAACACCATATAGAAAAGTCGATAAAGAGCGTCAAGTTGTCACAAATGAAATAAAATATTTTACGGCAGTGGAAGAAGACAAATTTGTAATTGCACAAGCTAATGCACTCTTAGATGAAGAAGGGAGGTTTATAGAAAAGCGACTTCCTGCAAGATATAAAAACAAAACAATAATAGTGCCGGCAAGTGAAATTGATTATATGGATATTTCTCCTAAACAACTAGTAAGTGTTGCTACAGCCATGATACCTTTTTTGGAGCATGATGATGCAAACCGTGCTTTAATGGGCTCAAACATGCAGCGACAAGCAGTGCCGTTATTAGAATCCCATGCACCTTATATAGGAACGGGTATTGAGCGAAGGGTTGCCATGGATTCCGGTGTAATGATAGTAGCGAAAAGTCCTGGTACAGTAGAAAGAGTGACAGCTAACCAGATTGTCATTAAAAGAAATGATGATAAAGGTCTTGATGTTTATAAAGTCCAAAAATTTGCTAGATCAAATCAAGGTACATGTATTAACCAAAAACCTTTGGTTCGAAAAGGAGACAAGGTAGAAAAGAATCAACCTATTGCAGACGGCCCTTCAACTGATCATGGCGAACTGGCTTTAGGGAAAAATGTATTGGTGGCATTTATGCCGTGGGAAGGTTATAATTACGAAGATGCCATATTGCTTTCGGAACGACTTGTAAAAGATGATGTATTTACATCTATTCATATCGAGCAATTTGAAGCAGATGCAAGGGATACAAAACTAGGCCCCGAAGAAATTACACGGGATGTGCCTAATGTAGGCCAGGAAGCATTAAAAGATTTAGATGAAGATGGCATAATTAGAATTGGTGCTAAAGTTAGAGCCGGAGACATACTTGTAGGTAAAATCACACCAAAGGGCGAAACGGATCTTTCTGCCGAAGAAAGGTTGCTCAGAGCAATATTCGGGGATAAGGCCAGGGAAGTAAGGGATACATCTTTGAGAGTGCCACATGGTGAATATGGCGTTGTTGTAGATATTACTATTTTAGATAGAAAAGATGGTGATGAATTACCACCGGGTGTGAATAAATTGGTAAGGGTGTACATTGCTCAAAAGAGAAAGATATCTGAAGGAGATAAAATGGCAGGTCGCCATGGGAATAAAGGTGTTGTATCAAGAATTCTACCGGTCGAAGATATGCCTTACCTGGATGATGGAACACCTGTAGACATGGTATTAAACCCCCTTGGTGTACCTTCCAGAATGAATATAGGCCAAATATTTGAAACGCATTTGGGCTTAGCTGCAAAGGCCCTAGGAAAGTATATAATGACACCTGTTTTCAATGGTGTTACCGAAACACAAATCATGGATACCCTCAAGAAGGCCGGATTCCCAAGGGATGGCAAGACTAAGTTACGTGACGGTAGGACAGGGGAGTATTTTCATAGAAAAGTTACTGTAGGCTATATGTATATGTTCAAACTTGCACATTTAGTTGATGATAAGATACATGCAAGGTCTACAGGGCCCTATTCGTTAGTAACACAGCAACCCTTAGGCGGGAAGGCACAATTTGGTGGTCAAAGGTTCGGGGAAATGGAAGTATGGGCATTGGAAGCCTATGGGGCAGCACATACTTTGCAGGAGATGCTTACAGTCAAATCCGATGATGTAACTGGTAGAGTTAGGACATATGAGTCAATTGTTAAAGGTGACAATATTCCGGAACCGGGGATCCCTGCATCTTTTGAGGTTCTAATAAAGGAACTTCAATCACTTGCCTTGGATGTGGAAATACGATCTAATGATAAAGTAGCAAAGTTAAGGGATTCTAGTAAGGATAATTAGTGGATAAATATTAATTTCAATGGGGAAAGGCCCTATTCAAGGCAAAACCTATATTGCAATATTCTTAATTAAATTATAATATATATTCAGCAATTAATTTGAATGGAAAGGGTTGAGTACATTGGATTATGAAAGATTTATTGCCGAAAGAGCCAAGAGTATTGAAATTTCGACGATTAGATATTTTTTTAATGCGGTAAAAGAAGTTGATGGAGCGGTGTCACTATGTATAGGAGAACCGGATCTTTTCACTCCGATTCAAACTTGCCAAACCGCTGTAAGATCTATTAAGGAAAGTAAGACTTATTACACTGTAAACGCCGGCGTGCTCGAGCTGAGAAAGGAAATATCCAATTATCTATTAAGGCGTTTCAAACTAAAATATGCCCCTAGTGAAATCATAGCCACGGTGGGGGCATCACAGGCTATTGATGTCGCCATGAGAACTCTTGTAGAGCCCGGAGATGAAGTTTTGATTCCGAATCCCTCCTTTGTGTCGTACGGACCCTGTGCAATTCTTTCTGGTGGCAAGCCTGTGTATGTACCGACATACGAAATAGATGATTTTGTTCTAAAGCCGGAATTACTCAAAAAGTACATAACGGAGAAATCTAAAATCTTGGTACTGCCGTATCCTAACAATCCTACGGGTGCTGTCATTAGTAAAGGGCAAATGGAGGAGATTGCAAAAGTTGTAAAAGAAAAAGATCTCATAGTAATAACTGATGAAGTGTACTGTGAGTTAACCTATGGTGCACCTCATATTCCATTTGCCACATTGCCGGGAATGTGGGAAAGGACTGTCACTATTAATGGCCTTTCTAAATCATATGCAATGACCGGATGGCGTTTAGGATATATCTGTGCACCGGAAGTTTTGAGAAATCAGATGCTAAAGATCCACCAATATAATGTTACTTGTGCTACTTCCATAACTCAATATGCCGGAATCAATGCTTTAAAAACCGGTGATGAAGATATAGAATACATGAGGGATTTATATGATGAAAGGCGTAAATACTTGCTCTCAAGCCTTGAAGAAATGGGGCTTGAATGTTTTGAACCAAAAGGGGCTTTTTATGTCTTTCCTTCTATTAAAAATACCGGTTTGACTTCAGAGAAATTTGCTGAACGCTTACTTTATGAAGCTAAAGTGGCAGTTGTGCCGGGAAATGCTTTTGGCAAAGACGGCGAAGGATATGTGAGATTGGCTTATGCTACATCCATGGAAAACCTAAAGTTGGCTGTCGAGCGGATGCATAAATTCTTAAAAAACATATAACATGATTTTGATGTGGGGATACTTATAAAGTAAAACTTGTGGCAAATGCCCCACTCATAGATTAAAAAATCCTTTTAGAGTAAATCTAAAGGTAGGTGTAGTTCTGACCACACCTACCTTTAGTCATTTAATTTTATGGTTGCAAAATGGATATAATTTCGTCAATATTCACTTTTTCATCAGGGTCCAATCCCTGTATGATTTTGCGACTAAGGGGAGTCTCTATATTCTGCTGTATGAGTCTTTTCACAGGTCTTGCACCAAAGCTCGGGTCATAACCGGTTTTAGCCAGATAGTTTGTGGTTTTTTCTGACCAGGATAATTCAAGGCCTACAGTGTCTTTTATCCTTTTAGCAAAATTTTTGAGCAGTAGATCGGAGATTTTTTGCATATGTTCAGGTTCTAGTGGGTGGAATACTATAATTTCATCTACTCTGTTTAAAAACTCCGGCTTAAAGTAATGTTTCATAAGCCCAAGCACTTTTTCTTTA
>CAYMGK010000080.1:0-7929 GCA_964389965.1 uncultured Clostridia bacterium
TTCTAAATTGTCCGTTAGTGCCTGCTTCTGCAATTTTGCTAAGCATATATTCATAAAGGTCACCTTTAGTATCTCTTTCATCAAGAGGCAATTTATCTATCTGCTGAACTACCTTGTCAAGCAGCCTTGGTGTGCCAATCATAAGAGTTGCTCCTTGCATATATTGTGAAAACTTACCGCCCTTTTCACCCAAGTTTTTCATAAATTCAAATATTGTAAGATTATCGATATCTTCTTGAGGCACGGTAAAAAGATGAAACATCCGTTCAGACTCTAACTCTTTAAAATAGCTCCATCTCAACTCTTTTTGCTTTTCAGTGTAAATTGGCTTTCGAGCCGATGAACCAAGCATACTCATCTCTTTTTCATAAAGATTCTGTATATCATCTATCTGTTTAAGAAAAATCAGATAAGTAAACTGCTCAATTACAGTTAGTGGGTTAGAAATTCCACCTGTCCAGAAATCATTCCATATTTGGTCAATTTGTGACCTTAGTGCACCTGTAATCATATCTTAAGATTAGTTTTAGTAAAATTATCAGTTAAAAATAATAACTTTTTCTTCAATATTTGAAGTTTTTCAAAATATCATGAAATTAACTTCACTACAAACATAAGAGCTATGTATGCAGTAGAAGTGCACAGATAAGAAAACTTGAAAATAATTTATCAACATTTATTTTATATCAAAGAAAAATCTGTGAGAATCAATGAAAAAAAGCCTTCCACGAATCTCACAGACAAATAGAGATTATTTGTTTTACCTAAACTTATAACCATACTCTTTGATTTCTGAAAAGACGTTTTCTCCTAAATCCACTGCTTGTGCTCTGCCATCTATTTCTGGACTGATTGTTCCTTTATTTGCTAAATATTCTATAATTGCTTCGTGCATAGTGTACTCTTTTATCTCGACATTTTTAACATTAGGCATTCGGCAAAGCATGTGTAACGGCTCGCCTGTGCGATTACAAGATGCCATAGTGTAGGTTCTATTAAAATCTAACTCTTTCCCACCAATCTTCACTTCTAGCACTCGCTCACCCATAGGTTTAGAGCTATCAAACTTTAAAGTCATTCCAGAAAATCGTACCAACCAACCACCAAAACGCTCTTCTGCATTTGGTGTAAAAGCATTGTTTATCTCTTTTTCCAACCAATTTTTGATTTGTAAACCTGTTACTTCTCCAATCTTCATATTTTCATCAACAGGAATCATTCTCCACAAATCTTCCAAGGTTATTGGTGCTTTACCAGATTCATTAGGGATAATGGGTACGCCAAATCTAAAACCATTAGAAACTGCTATATCTGCACCAGATTTTTCCAACAAAGCGTCGGTAATAAAGTTATCCATTGCATTTTCTACTACAAGATATCTGTATAAGGGTGTTGTGGTATATCCTAGTATGCGTTCTAATTCAGCTCTATATGGTTTTATTGCATTATCTATCTCTTGTTGAACGACCTCATCTGCTGGATACATATCTGGATTAACATCTAGTAACTCATAGCTAAAAGATTTCATTTTGTTATTTTGGACTTTAATATCTAGCCTTCCTAAAAATGAACCAAAAGCTCCTGGCTCAACTACGTATGCATATTTCCCTTTTATTGGTTCTCGTATTCTATCATGGGTATCATTCCCTAACACAAAGTCAACTCCCTCAACCGCAGGATTATTAGCTAAACTTATCTGTTTTGAAATTCCAATATGTGCCATTAGAAAAAGTAGATCAACTTTCTCTTTTTCCTTCATATTATCTACAAGTTTTTTTAGGTTATAATCAACTTGAGTAAAGTATATACCCTCACTAAACATTGGATTTTGGCGCACTGGTACATCAGGGTCATTATAGGCTATAAATCCAATTTTCACACCTCTCTTTTCTGTTATCCAATATGGAGGAAATAGTGGCTCTTGATTCTCTTCATGAAACATATTGGAAACAATTACTTGAGCACCATAGTTGGACATTACATCTATCATTACTTCTTTTCCATATATAACCTCCCAGTTACCTGGCATTAATAAATCATAATCCATCTTATGAATTAGGGATGGAAATATCTTTCCATTAGTAAGCACACTCTCACCGCTTCCTTGAATAAGGTCGCCACCATCAACAAAAAGAGTACCTTCAGGATTATCTTGTTTTATTTGATCTACCATGGTCTTTATATGTGCCAAACCTCCTGCTTGGCGAAATGTTATTTCGTCATTTTCCACATACATCTCATTATGTGGATTTAGATATGCATGAATATCTGCTGTTTGTAAAATAGTTATTGTTTCTTCGTTGCTTTGTGGAGCCGAACAGCTCAAAGCTATAGCACTTAATAAAATTAAAAATATTTTTCTCATATTTATTTACTCTGTTATATATTATAATTCAAGGGTTGAAAACCCTAATTTCTTCAATTTAAAAATGTAAGAAAATGCATTGGGAGTAGTTTGAACCCAACTATGATAATCTGATTTTTCCACTCCCAGCTTATTCATTGCAAACTCACAACTCACAAGTATGATATTTTTCTCCTTTGCTGTTTCAATATAAGATTGCAAATCTTGATTTTGTGCAATTTGTTTTACAATTGGTCCAATCATTACAATGTGAAACTCTATTGTTGGATATCTATTTTTATACTCTTCAGCTGCAATTATAGCTGCTGTGAAATGTGCTTCAGTTTGTAGCAAAATACCAAATTTATCATTTTTATCTATGGCTATCTTTTCTACATCTGATACTATGTTTTGCTGGGCATATAAACTCCCAAAAGGGGCAATAATTAAAGTAAATAGTAATATTTTAAGTAAACCTTTCATCATTATATTATTTAGAATTAAAAATATTATGCAAAATGTGATTTTATGCATATTGTAATAAGTTGTGGTTATACCGTTTCACTTTATAAATGGTATATTTTAAAGAGTAATAAAAGTTGAAAATCAGTGTTTAAGGAATAATAAACATTAAAGACAATTTTGCAATAGGAATCTACCACAATATCAAAACAATCTTTAAAACCTTTTGTTCTAAAATCCTTATTTCATACCTAAAAGGCTAACAACGAAGAATACACACGAGATAAACCAAACAATTAAAATCTTATAGCTCAAAATTGGGTTGGTAATTTTAAACTTATTCGTTTTGCATCCTACTCATTATCAAGCATTGCACTTAAAAAAAGAATAATTATGGTGAATAATTCGGGTTAACCCATTTAGAGTATCTGAATGTATATAGTTATTTCCGTTTAACAAGGGGGTGATTAAGTGCACCAACTTGATTTTTTATAACCTCATATTCATCCAACTCTTCAAATAATTTAGATAAAGTAGAGATATTATATGCCCTTGTATCAAAACTAGGGTCAATTTTTCTAATGTTTATACCAATTGTAGACACATAGGCAACCTCATTTTCATCTGTAGAGATATCAAATGCTTTAGAGATTGTTTCATAATCTTTATCTGATAAAAAATTCCTTTTATTAATTTTCTGCTTAGTTTTTTTAGTCTCTTTTGCTTTAAGTGTAGCTGATTTTACTTCTTTCTTCTCTTTTTCCTCTTTTGGGGTAATATTTTCTGTATAGGTAAAAATATCACAAGATTTCACAAATGACTCTGGTGTTTTCTTTTCACCTATTCCCATTACAAACATCCCTTCTTCCCTAATTCTTTTTGCCAATCCAGTATAATCACTATCGCTTGAGACAATACAAAATCCTTGCACACTTTTATCATGTAATATATCCATTGCATCGATAATAAGCGCTCCATCAGTAGAGTTTTTTCCAGAAGTATATGAGAATTTCTGAATTGGATTAATAGAGTATTGATTAATTAGATTTTTCCAAGAGCCCATTGTCTGTGTTGTCCAATCACCATAGATCCTTCTAATGGTAGCTTTTCCATATTTTGAAACTTCTTGAATAGTCTCTTTTAGCAGTTTTGCTTGTGCATTATCGCCATCAATTAAAATAGCAATATTAAATTTCTTTTCATCCATTTTATTAAATTGAGCTTAAAAGTAAGCTTTTTTGTAAAAACAACATACCAACAATGCTACTATCAACTTCTTAAAATAACTCAATCATCAAAAGCGTTGAGTATGTTGTAAATTTTATTTTTTTTCTTCTTTTCCAAGGTTTAACCACTGATATATAAACAACTGCTATTAACCCAGTTATTTGAACACTTCCCCAAATTATTGCTTGACGTACGTTATGCTGAACCATATCTTGCATAGTTATATAATTATTCATTTCGCTAGGCTCAAAAACATTAGGCTCAATCCATAAAAGCCCTATAATAACTCCCAAAGCTACTTGTCCAGCTATTAATATCCACTTAACAATTATCCAATTGTGCTTAAAAAAGCCCCAATTTGTCCATATTCCATATATAACACCTGAAAGCAGAAGCCCAATAGCACCAGGAATAATAAGAAAGTAATCAAATATTCTAACTGCTATGGAACGCATATGAAAACCCTCAGCTGTTGTTGGTTTTAAAAAGCTAAGAGTCAAAACTAGAGCAAGTGCGCCACCAATCCACATAATAGTGAAAAGGATATGAAATATTTTTAAAATTTTGGTTTGGTTTGAAGTGAGCTTTTTCATTATTATATTATTTTGTTTTTAATTATTCAAGCTTATCTCTTACTCTATTAACTAATTTAGCTTTAATCTGTTTTTTTGCTATAAATTTTCTATACAAGCACATGAAATTCGAAGTCCTTTGGTTAATCATCTTTTAGTGATAATGTTATAAATATTTTTTCTTTTTTCACTTCTATGTAATATAGTAATTAAATTACATTATCAATTGTTTATAACAAAAAAAGCGACTATCTGCTTTTGCTAATAGTCGCTTTTTTCTATTCAATTATTTAGTTTCATAATAATCTCTCATTATAAAGAATGCTTTTTTCTTTCGTCCTTTCTCTGATATAAGTCCTTTTCTGTTCCATCCATCCTGAACACCGTGTAGCTGTCTCATAGGTGATAAGAAGTCAACAAGAATCCAAGGAGTCATTCCTACAAGTCCATCAATTTTATCAAACATTGCAAGACTCTCTTTGTAGTGATACTCTTGGAACTCTTCACTCCACATTGTTAGACTATCTCCATAAAATCCTTGTATAGCACCTGAACCAAATTCACTTACAATAACAGGTTTTTCAACCCCAAATTCAAATGATTTTTTTCGGCACTCTTCTGGTAATCCACCATACCAACCCAAATATTCATTAAAACTAATAATATCTAGTTTCTCCATAATTGGGTCATTATAAGTATAAACATCATCTGGGTGTCCATCAGTCTCTTGGTCTTTTTTACAAGCTGCTGTAATCAATCTAGTATCATCAACTGATCTAATATAATCAACCAATTCAGATAGAAATTTATTACGCTCTGGCATTACAGCTGTTTCGTTAGCAATTGACCATATAATTGTACTAGCTCTATTATAATCACGATTTATAAGTTCAGAAAATTGTTTTTTTGCTTTTTCTAAAACTCTAGGATTTCTCCACTGAATTCCCCAATATAGAGGAAGCTCTTCCCACAATAATATTCCTCTTTCATCGGCTAAACGCACTAACTTTTCCTGATGTGGATAGTGAGCCAATCTGATAAAGTTGCAACCTAATTCTTCTGCCCAATCTAGTAACAACTTAGCATCTTCAATGCTATTAGTTCGCTCTTTGCTAAATGGATTCTCATCATGCAGACAAACACCTTTTAAGAAAATTGGTTTTCCATTTAATAAAATTTCCTTACCTTTTGTTTCTATAGTTCTAAAACCTATCAAATCACTAATTCTATCATTTCCAGCTTCAATAGTTACATCATATAGTTTCGGATTATCTGGCGACCATAACTCTATCTTTCTAACATCGATAGAAAAATCAGTTGTCCCATCAGATTTTAGACTAATCTCTTGATTAACTTTTAACTCTGGAATAATTACTCTTGCTTTGCTTGGCAATGATTTTCCAGAGAACTCTAGCTTCCCATTTAAACGTTTAGTCTTATTGTTTAATGTTGATTTATCTAAAGAGATATAGTAGTTATTAATAAAAGTTTCTGGAACTTCTATAAGTTTTACATCACGTATAATCCCACCGTGATTAAACCAGTCATGAACTTCAGCAGGAATATTGTCAGCTCTTCGTGCTGCATCAACGCCTATTATCAAAAAGTTGTCATTCTCCTTTATTAAATCTGTTACTTCAAAAGAGAATGGAGTGTAACCACCTTCATGGTGTCCTAGTCTTTTCCCGTTAAATGTAACATGAGCAATGTAATTAGCAGCTCCTACATTAACAAAATATCGCTTATCTTTTGATATCTCTTTTTGGTTAAATGTTTTTCGATACCAAATATTCCCTTCAAAATAGTTGAGCTCTGGCTTTTGGGCGTTCCAACTTCCTGGGACCCACAAAGTTTGAGCTGGGTTAAAACTGTATTCTACCCTGTCAGATTTTGTTTTAGGAATAGCATTTTCATAAATTGATCTTCCACCCATACCCCATGTCTTGTACGGGTCAAGTACATATTCCCATTTACCATTTAAGCTGGTAAACTCTCTATTCACAGTGTTTGAAATAAAGATATCTTCCGCACTTAAAAAGCTAAAAGAAGTTAGTGCAAGTAACAAAATTAGTAAGTTATGTTTCTTCATTTTATTTAAGAATTTGTTTTTTACAAATATAATTTCATAAATTGATATATTGCAGACTAGTGTTGCTGTAACCTACAGATATAATTCTTTTTTTTAATTAATAAATTCGAATACAACTAATAAATGCAATTTGTTTTGAAGATACCACTTATTTTTTTCAAACGAAAGGACAAGATAATGTCCCTTCAGTCGAAATGGATAAATTTTCTTATTTTGTGTCCTCGACCAAAAGTTGCAAAACACAAATCATTTAACCATAGAACAAAGATACACAATTGATGTAATGACACGTAATGGATAGATGCACAAAGCATTGACTTATAAAACTTTCTAAAATTTATGCTTTGATAGCACCAATTGGAATAACTGTGGGTTATTTAGCAAAGATAATTTTTACACCAAAATATATTAGTCAATCACGTACACTTTTGGTAGTTACTATTGTTGCATTGACAGGGTCACTTTTAGTGATTGTTGCACCGCCTAAAATCTATTTTGTGGATAATTTTTCATCGCATTTGGTTGCTCATTAATGTGGCCTACGATATGGCCTTTGGCAATGTCTGACCTTGGGAGATTCACTAAAACAGGTAGTTCGCTAATGGTTATAGCAATTGTTGGGGGTGCATTAATCCCAATTCTATATGGTTATTTTAAAGATTTATTTGGCCCACAAAATGCATATTGGATAGCACCACCAATTTTTATCTATATATTATATTATGCAGTGAGGGGGCATAAAATTAGAGTGGGATAATTACAAAATGGCCATTGCCAGATTATATATTAATGCTATACTTATAATGGTGTTTTTATTTAGTAGAATACAAAGATGGTTTTTATTATTTTCATATTCTATGACGTTTTTATTTTTCTACTACTTCCGCCACGAGCTACCCCAAATCTCTCTTGCTTTTACCCCAAACCCCTAAAGGGGCTTATTACATACAGTTAATAACTATTTCAAAATAAATTAACTCCATAATGAATTATGGGGTTAACAACATACAACACCATTCGGTGTTGATGTACACAACGTGTTTTTTCTGGTTAAATTTTATGTGTTGAAAATCACCCCGAATGGGGTAAAATATGAATAACCCCGTAATTCATTGCGGGGTAGATAGCCCAATGCAAACCAGCCCCAAAGAGGGTTGAATGTAAAATTTTCTTTTGAATAATGACCCGTCCTGAAAAAAGTTTACATATTTATACTAATTTTTCTTATAATCCTA
>CAYMGK010000081.1:0-764 GCA_964389965.1 uncultured Clostridia bacterium
CGATTTAGTATCACGTGCATCAGATTCATATTGTTCTATGTGAATAGATGTAAATACATCTTCCTTTACAAGGCGTTCAGAAAGTAGTATTGCATCTTCATAATTATATCCTTCCCAGGGCATGAAAGCTATTAAAATATTCCGGCCTAAAGCTAATTCGCCATGATCGGTGGAAGGCCCGTCGGCAATAGGCTGACCTTTAAATACCGCATCGCCCTTTTTTACAATAGGCCTTTGATTTATACAAGTCCCTTGATTAGATCTCATAAATTTGTGAAGTCTATACACATCCAAGTTTTTATCACTATTTCTACGCACTACAATTTCTCGGCTTGTAACCCTTTCCACAATACCACTGTTTTTAGCTAAAATCATCACACCAGAGTCCATTGCTACTTCGTGTTCAATTCCGGTACCTATAAGAGGGGCTTCAGTTTTTAAAAGAGGTACAGCCTGACGCTGCATATTGGAACCCATGAGTGCCCGGTTGGCATCGTCATGCTCCAAGAACGGTATTAAAGCCGTGGCTACTGACACAAGTTGCTTCGGTGATACGTCCATATAATCTACATCTTCTGCAGGGACTACAATTGTTTCATTAGCATATCTTGCAATAATCCTTTTTTGTACAAACCTACCCTCCTCATCTAAAGGCGCATTAGCCTGTGCTATTACAAACGCATCTTCCTCATCAGCAGTGAGATAATCAATTTCGTCTGTAACAACACCTCGCTCAGTATCAACCCTTCGATAAGGAGTTTCAA
>CAYMGK010000081.1:774-1308 GCA_964389965.1 uncultured Clostridia bacterium
AATCCATACTTGTTTATCCGTGCGTACGTGCTCAATGAACCTATTAAGCCAATATTCGGACCTTCAGGTGTTTCTATAGGACACATGCGGCCATAGTGTGAGTGATGGACATCACGCACTTCAAATCCCGCCCTGTCTCTACTTAAACCACCGGGCCCCAGAGCACTTAATCTGCGCTTATGGGTCAATTCCGCTAAAGGATTGGTTTGGTCCATGAACTGAGAAAGTTGACTGCTCCCAAAGAATTCTTTCACAGCAGCTACTACGGGCCTTATGTTAATAAGCCCTTGGGGTGTGATTGAATCCACATCTTGGATGGTCATACGCTCCTTGACAACTCTTTCCATTCTGGCAAGACCTATGCGAAATTGGTTTTGTAAAAGCTCTCCTACTGACCTCAGGCGCCGGTTACCTAAATGATCTATATCATCAATATCCCCGACTCCATAGGGAAGATTTATAAAGTAATTGATGGCGGCCACGATGTCTTCGACCATTACATGGTTTTCCACCCTATGTCCTTCTGGCCCAGAT
>CAYMGK010000081.1:1318-4764 GCA_964389965.1 uncultured Clostridia bacterium
CGTCGGAATACCCATTGCCAATTACTTTGGCAATTTTAGGACCGTATTCACCATGTACTCTGGATTTCGTCCGGTCCTCTGATAATTGAACCCTTAGCTCAGTAATTTTAAGACGTTCTAATAGTTCCGCAGTTTTTCGATTTATTTTATCCCCTTTTTTAAGGACTAAATTGCCATTCACAGGATCTTCTACATCTTCGGCACTTATTTTACCTATAATACGATTTTTGAGCATTAATTTTTTATTGAATTTATATCTGCCCACATGAGCCAGATCATACCGCTTTCCATCAAAAAATAAAATTTCCAGTAATGATTTTGCATTTTCTACTGTAGGTGGTTCCCCTGGGCGAAGTCTTTTGTAAATTTCAACAAGAGCTTCATTTTGACTTTTCGTATTATCTTTTTCAAATGTGCGCAAAATCCGCTCATCTTCACCCATGAGCTCTAATATTTGGGCATTTGTTCCGTACCCTAAGGCACGGAGTAGAACGGTAATGGGAAGTTTGCGAGTTCTATCAATCCGTACATATAAAATCTCGTTTGAATCCATCTCCATTTCTAACCAAGTACCCCTATTAGGAATCATAGTTCCGGAAAATAACTCCCGGCCGTTTTTATCCCGTTGACTACTAAAATAAACTCCCGGAGAACGAACCAATTGGCTTACAACGACTCGTTCAGCACCATTGATAATAAAAGTGCCTTTTTCTGTCATAAGAGGGAAATCCCCCATGAAAACTTCCTGTTCCTTCACTTCTCCGGTTTCCTTGTTTATTAATCTGACCTTAACTTTAAGTGGAACAGCATAAGTCACATCCCTTTCTCGGCACTCATCTTCCGAGTATTTCGGGGTAGTCTCAAGCTTGTAATCAATAAATTCTAGCACAAGGTTGCCGGTAAAATCTTCAATAGGGGAAATGTCACGAAAGACTTCTGTAAGACCTTCTTTGAGAAACCATTGATATGAATCTTTTTGAATCTCGATTAGATCAGGCATACCCATAACTTCATCAATTTTTGAATAACTCCATCGGGTGCGATCACCTATGGTAATAGGTTGAAACATGTTTCCCTCACCCCTTCTTATAAGTAAAAATAGCCAAAAGCAGACAAGCACTGCCTCGCTTTTGGTTTTATGTATGAATATCTATTATAATATCCCCAAAAACAGGAAATCTTATACAATAATTCTAAAATACAATAATTCTAAAAAAAGAAGTATGGGAATATAGTGGCATGATTTTTGCAAACAATCTTATGCAATTAGATATATTACCACATTAGCCTGAGTATGTCAATAATTTTTATAGAAATTTTCCCATCCCGCTAAATGCAAGTTAAAATGAAACACTTTATGATATAATTTGGTAAATACTAAAATAGTTTGTTTGCCGTACTTTTTGTTAAACAGTGACTTTTCCCTAAGCCACCATCTCACTGTAATTGATTATAAACACTTCTGCCTTGTTCTTCTTTATCTCATCTACCATAGATTCTAATTTCAAAGCGGTATTAGTGTGGAGATAATATTCTCCACATTGTCCGCAAATATTTGCAGGCACATTTTTTATTATGATTATTCCTTCTCCTAAATCAACTATGTGATTTACTTTTCCTTCTGTTAACATTGCTTTACAGAGAACACAATTCACATTATTACCTCCTTCTGGTCCTTAAATCATCAAACCATTCGTTTTTAGACGGATAATATGCTGTTATCATCCAAATATTATCCCCTTCTAAGGCACATACTATGTGAATGCTTTTACCTTTGGAATCGTAGCCCAATACAAGGCAGCTAGGATAAGGATAATCATCTTCATAGTACTCTATAATTTCTCCATTAGAAAGACAGTTCATAGTGTAAAATCAATTAATTATATTATATAGTAGATTGCATTATTATACCACCTGTGAATTTGAAATAATCTCAACAAATTATTTAATCACTTTGTGATATAATTTGGTAAATACTAAAATAGTTTGGGGTGGAATTATGGAGGTTTATTTGACTGAGGTCTTAGGTGTCAATGATTTGTCTTTGTCACAGGATATGATAACTGCTTTAGTAACGCAAAAGACAGAAGACGGTTATGTTATGGATATGAATGGCGCTAAAATCACCGTAAGCTGCTCACTTGATTTTGACATAGGTGATATTCTTAAATTAAAAATGGTGGAATCATCCCCATCCCAAATCATCTTTAAGGTCATGCAATTAGACGCAAATAAACCGCAAAGTACATCATCAATGGACTTTGACATGTCAATTACTACTGAAACCAAATGGGCTGTTGATGTTTTATCCAAACTCAACCTCCCTATTAAAAAGGAAAATATAGATTCTATCATAAAATTGTTTAATCAACTCATGGATACAGAAAATGCCCAGTCCCACCCACCTACCATGAAGGAGCCAACTTTTGATGAAAAAATAACGCTCTTTCATGAATCTTACCTGAAATATACAAATGACAGTCAAAACATCAAAAAACCTAAACACCAGGTTGAATTACCCAACGAAATACCCCAAGAACCCGAATCTAAATTAACAGCAAAACCGGGCTTTGAATTATCCCACACGTCGGAAACCCAATTGGCAACAAAAATTCTTTCCGAGTTAAATTTACCTTTGGAAAAGGAGAATTTTATTTTTATTAAAGAATTGGTACATCAATTACTTGGCAAGGAAAATATTCGACCTGACTTACCTTTCATAAAGCAACTTCCCTTTAAAAGATTTTTATCACTTTTTCGCCAGATTCTTAATAAGGCAGTGAATAACAATTTAAAAAACCTTGATGAGCAGTTAATGGAATCCTTCCAGGAATTTGCCGCTACTAAAAGTAGAGATTCCACTTTGAAAAATGCGTCCGCATCTAATCAAACTAAGGCAGCTAAAATCAAGGATTACCTGGGCCTAAAGGCATTGACTTTATTACATGATAAGGGCCAGGGGCTAGTCACTAATTTTTATGTCCTGCCTTTACCCTTATATCATAATATTTATCTGAAAGTCACTAGTAATTTTTCCAACAGTGATAAAGAGCATATAGTTGGGTTGAATTTTATTATCAGTACAAAAAGTCTCGGTGCAGTCCTTGTAGGTCTTCGGTACATTGACGGAAAAATAGAAGCCACATCTACTTTTGAAGAAAAAAAGACTAAAGATATAGTTAAAGGTTATATAAAAAAGAACAGCCGTCTTCACAACTTAATACAAACCATGAAACTCAATGTGGGAAAGGTTTCTATGAAAGATTTTTTCTTCAAAGAAATAAAGGAACATAAAATATCTCCGGGAATTAATTTAAAAGTCTAATAATACAAGAGGTGAACAAATACAATGTTTGATGAAAAACCTCAAAATAAAAAGGATAAAAAAGCGGTTGCCCTTAAATATGACAGCACTACTGATGATGCTCCTAAAATCTTAGCATCTG
>CAYMGK010000081.1:4774-6095 GCA_964389965.1 uncultured Clostridia bacterium
ATTGCGCGCGAACAAAATATAGCCATATATGAGGACTCACCCCTAGTAGAGGCACTGGTACAGCTCGACATGGGCCAAGAAATTCCTGCTGAACTTTATAAAGCCGTGGCAGAGGTCCTGGCATTTATTTATACTGTTGATATAAAGCAAGATTCGAGTGCGGATTTTGAAAAATAAAGAAATAACGGAACTTTATTTTAAAAACTTCGTCTGAATTTACGGAGTGGTAAACAACAAAAAGATTAAAAGGAGGCTGTTTGTGTGAAAAGATATTTTGCTTTCGTTTTGGTATTAATCTTTGTCTTTTCAGGTGTTATGCCTGTTCTAGCTGTGGCAAAGATGCCTATTACACAGGAAGAGTCCATAGGGATAATCAAAAAATTATTTGATACAACAGACTATGACAAATTCAATATCAATTACAATGAAAATGACGGCAATAGAAAGGTCTGGGATTTAAATTGGTCCAAAACCCAATCACCGTATGGCAGTTTGAGTGCAAGTATTGATGCAGATTCCGGTAATATACTCAACATTTACATGTATAAGGGCTATGATCCGGACAGGAAGGTCACACCTATACCGAAATACAATGAAGAAGAGGCAAAAGAAATAGCAAAAGCCTTTGCAGAGAAACTACAACCTGAAGAATATGCTAAAACCAAGTTGATAAAGCGTGAGGAACCTTTTCATCCCCTGAGCAGTAGTTATAGTGACAGCTATAATTTTAATTTCGCCCGCATAGAAAATGATGTGCCTGTGGAAGGCAATAGTATAAACATAAGGATGGATGCACATACAGGCAATATTGAGAGCTACTCTTTCACTTGGTCTTGGGAACCCCTACCTTCCTCTGAAGGGCTCATTTCAATGGCTGATGCCGAAGGGGTTTTTAGTGATGAAGTAGGTTTAAAACTAATTTATCAAAGATATTTTAACTACAGCACACAGGAAGAGGACATAAGATTGGTATACACCCTGGATGGTCCTCGGGGGATCTTGATTGATGCAATTACTGGCGAACTCATAGATAGTGAATACTTTACGAGAGGAAGCGGGGCTGAAGAATCTCTTAAACAGATGAATGATTCCGGCTTAACACCTGTGGAATCCAAAGAAGTGGAAGTTACAAAAAATTGTATCTCTAGAGAGGCTGCCACAGGCATTGCAAAGAAATATTTTGATATTCCTGATGGCTATAAACAAAGATCGGCAAATTTACATGAGGATTATGATAATCCAGGCCAGAAGATCTGGAATATTAATTGGGAAAAAACTGATGAAAATCTGCAAGTTATTTCCAACTGAGCGTATGATATCA
>CAYMGK010000081.1:6105-7897 GCA_964389965.1 uncultured Clostridia bacterium
AATGCACAGGTCAATGCCATAAATTCCGAACTTCTAGGTTTTAATATCTACGATTATAGTAAATATACCAAAGAATTTAAGCAGAATTACGATAGAGCCTCGGCCCAAAAAAAGGCGGAAAAATTCCTAAAGAAATTTCAACAGAGTCGGTTTGAAAATACTCGATTAGAAGAAGTAAAAGAACCTGCTAACGACCAAGGGAAAATGCGCCAACATGATTTCACCTATACAAGACTTGTAAATGACATTCCCTATATTGCAAATGGGTTTAATATAACTGTTGATGCAGAAACCGGTGCAATTACTTTTTACCGTATGAGGTGGCATGATAGGGATTTTCCTAGCCCTGAAGGGGTTGTGGAAAAGGTAAAGGCAGAGGCATATTTCTTAGAGGATGTGGGCCTGGAATTGGTATATACACCCCTTTATAATCCTAAATCACGAAAAAGCGAATACAAACTAGTTTATAAGATCAAGCCTGCAAACTCCTATGTATTTGATGCTTTTGACTTCAAACCACTTGACTACAGTGGCAAACCCATAGAAAAAGAAACCGAGACTACCTTTTCCGATATCAAAGGCCATTGGGCCCAAGGTGATATACAGTTACTGGTGGACCTTGGCATAATCAAGTCAGAAGAAGATAAATTTAAGCCTGATGAAAACACGACTGAGGGGAACTTCATCAAACTTCTTATGATTTCCAAAAACCACAGAATATCAGATAATATACCAATTCCCATAATCAAACTTGAATCAGATGGGGCAAAAACCGACGAGGAAATTCAAAAATACATAGATGCAGCCATAAAACTAGGTTGGGCAAAACCAGGCGAAGTAAATGCCCAGAACCCTCTTTCAAGGGAGAAAGCGGCTGTTTTTGTAGTAAGGGCTATGGGATTTGATAAAGTTGCAAGCCTTTCGGACATTTATAAGGATATTGCAGAAGATGCAAGCATTGTAAAACCCGAATATAAAGGCCATGTTACTATAGCCCTTGGGCTAAAACTGCTATCAACCGATAGTGGCGGCTTTAAACCAAAAACTCCCGTAAGCAATGCCCAAGCTGCTACTATTTTAGTCCGCATGCTAAAACTGGACTCCTAACTATTCTTTAACACATCCAGACCTTTCCATTAACCCTAATGATCTGACGATCTAGGTGCCTGATATCAGGCACCTTTTTTGCTGTTATTATTGTTATACATATGTTAAAATATATTTGACATTGCAAGAAAAATATTGACTTACACTATGGTGATTAAATGTGGCCATTTTAACTGTTTCTAACATAAGTAAAAGTTTCGGTATAGATGACATCTTAGTTGACATTAGTTTTTCAATCGAAGAAAAGGATAAAATTGGGGTAGTTGGCTTAAATGGTACGGGAAAGTCCACACTACTTAAAATCTTGGCAGGGGAAATTTCCCATGACAGTGGAAAACTTTTTATTGAACGAAGTGTAAGGATTGGCTATCTGGCACAGAGTGCAAAGTATGAGTGTAATCAAACTATCAGGGAGGCACTTTCCACTGTTTTTCAAGAACAACTTAACCAACAAAAAGAGCTCAGGGAACTGGAACATCTAATATCTTCTCCTGAAGTCTACAAGGATAAAACCCGATTGGAAAATCTTATGCATCGCTATTCTACACTTTTTGAACTTTATAAGTCAAAAGGTGGTTTTGAAGTTGACAGTCGTATATGTGGTGTGCTTCGGGGCTTGGGCTTTGATGATGATACCATTCCTATCTCCAACTTGAGTGGCGGCCAAAAAACCCGCTTGGCTCTG
>CAYMGK010000082.1:0-7875 GCA_964389965.1 uncultured Clostridia bacterium
TTTTTTGGAAATTAAAGTCTAATATCAATCTTTAAGTCTTTAAGTAATTGATTGATTTCACTTATTTGTGATTTAGGTAGATCCACTTTATCATTATTTCGCATTTTTTCGTAAAAGGATCTTTCACCTGGTAAAAAAATAGAATTCTCGTCTCCACAGGCTTTGACATTTCTCCACAACTTTTCTATTCTCTTTTCATAATCCCGAAAGTCCATGAAAAAGCCTATATCAAGTGCCATGAAAAAATGCCCATGGGCTGAATGTTCACTGGGATGATTCAAGGGCTTTGCTCCTCCGGCAAAAGCCGAACCGGTGATCAAACCGGCAAGAATGTCGATAGCCATTGATAGCCCAAATCCCTTATACCCACCGATTGAGGTCAGATGTCCTTTTAAAGCCTCAAGCGGGCAGTCCGTAGGTTTGCCATTTGCATCAACAGCCCATCCCAGAGGGATTCGCTCCCCGTTTTTGGCAGCAAGGCGGATCTTTCCCCTTGAAGCTGTGGTTGTGGCCATATCAAGCACTATCGGAGGGTTTCCTTCATTGCTCGGAAAAGCAAGGCAGAGGGGATTTGTGCCAAAAATAGGTTTATGGCCCCCATATGGTGCAATGGCAGGACTTGAGTTCCCAAGTACAATTCCAATCATGTTGTTTTTTACGGCTATTTCACTTAAAAAGCCTGCAGTGCCGAAGTTGTTACTGTTACGCACTCCTACAATCCCTACACCGTATTCCTTTGCCTTTGCTACACAAAGGGTCATGGCTTTTACGCCAATAACTTGACCGAAGCCGTGGTTAGCGTTTAAGACAGTGACAGTTTTACTGTCTTGGACGGTTGAAATGGTTGTAAGAGGGTCCATTAAACCCTTTTTGATCTTTCTTACATAGATCGGCAATCTTCCAATTCCATGTGTGTGTTTACCACGCATATTCGCATAAAGAATGGAATCTGCCACTACTTTAGCATCTTTATTGGGAACACCTACTTTACTTAAAACTTCCATTGTGATTTGTCTTAGTTTATCAATTTGAGTCAATATCTACCCCCCTCCAGTGGTCAATAGTGATTTGCTTTTAATCTACAGAACCTTTTACAGAAATGCAAGCCCCAGGATAATAATTATCTATAACTCGTTTAACTAACATGACCTGTTTGGCCCGCTTTCTAGCATCTTCCACACTGGATTCCCAACTATGACTTTTGGCTACAGATCCACCTGTTTTAAGGTAAAGTGGTGCACCAACTCTAATCATCTCAGGAACTTCATAATGCCTTATAAAGCCTCCTGATGAGGCCGGGTTTTCAGTGTGAACATCAATAGGAATGCAAATTGCCTGACGCATGGCAGCGAGCATTTGTAATTGTATGTCTCTAATGGGATTTATAGAGCCGGCGCCTATGGTTTCAAGTAATTTAGCTGAACAAGGGTTCCCATGACCACAGTGGGCGGAAACTTTGAATCTACAGCTTTGTGGAATCTTTTCTTGTTTTCGCATTTCATTTAAAAGCCAAAGAAGACCTTCATCATATATTAAAAATGATCTACAACCTAAGTCAATAGCACGACGAATATCTTCGGTGGCTCTTATGATCTGATCCTGTCCCCTCAATCTATATCCCATTCTTTGGCCCTCAGGAGTATGGACTGATGCACTGGTATCGTACGTAGCCCTGGGCCCTACTGCGAGGATGAGGTCAACTTTCGATTTGCTTGCTAGGGAAACCATCTTGGCAATCTCCTCATCTGTAAGGAGCATTATGCCTTTAGTCTGTGTCACTCTGTGGATGATTATGTTGAGTTTGTCAAGTTCCTCTAAAAGGGCAGACATTGATTCAGGGCCTTGAATCCCCGGGACTTCAAACCTAAACTGGGCACCATCGGCAAACCTTTTATCAGATGTTGGCAGGGAATATAAATCGCCTTTGGGCATACCAATAGTTTCTAAGAAAGATTTTATCTCCTGCATTTATCTCCATCTCACTTTCTTTATATTCTAAAACTAAAAAGGCATCATGAAAGTAGGGCAAAAAATCTTTCAAGATTCCTTGTTTTATTGAAACTTTTTACGAGATCTATGAGTTCTTCTGCTTTATTTAGTGTGACATCTGCGAATGTGACAAGATCTATGAACTTATCACAGAGTTCATCATCTGTAAGTGGGTTTTCCGGCTCACCTTTGGGAAGATCCACCCTATATGTGTAAGTTTTACCTGATTTCATGTGAATTTTGATTATTGCTGCCCTTTTTTCGGGAACCAATCTGGAAAGTTCGTGGGTTGCGGATACTTCTACCGTCTTTGTTAGGTGCAAAATTTCTTCATCTTTAATCGTCTTCTGACTAAACTGATTTATCCCAGCTTTACAGTGTTTAAGGGCAACTGCCACTCCAAATGGAGTGCTCATTTTCGCGGAAGTTACACTTTTTATGTCCTTATGGTCATGTCCAAATACGGCCAAGTCATAGGTCTTTACCTTTACCATGTCAATTAGTCTATAATCCAGATCATGTGTCTTCTTCATATGTATTGCTGCTTCAATTGCAGGATGGCAATGTCGGCATGCGGCATATGGTTTGAAATATATGCCTTCTATCATCAGTGACTTTGTGCTATTGCTGATGACTTGGGTAGGTTTTGTCAGGTCACTCATGGTGGAAAAAAAGCCTCGTTTGCCTCCTAGTATATCTTCTGGGCTCATGAAACCGGAGTATCCTATAAGGGCTGATATGAGTCCATTCAGTGCGGCTTTTCCTATGTTAAATGGTTTTAGTTCTGAACTGTCTTCAATAACTTCCAGTAGGCCTGATGCGCTTGTTGCTGCGGCTGACAGTGCATTTTTCAGCTGTTCTTTAGAAAACCCCATGGCTACACCTACTGCTATGGCTGCACCAATGGTCCCACAAGTGCCGGTGGCATGAAACCCTTTTTGTTTGTGATATGGTTGTATTGTTCTACCAAGAATGATGGCTACTTCATAACCTATTATCAAACCTTTGATAAAGTCTCCTGGGGAAATCCGCTTATCTTCTAGTAGTGATAATAAGACGGATATAATCGGTGTTCCGGGGTGGAGGGCGGCATAGCGGTGTCCATCGTCTAATTCAGCTACATGTGCATTGAAGGCATTGGTAAAAACCGCATTGTATAGGGATGTTTTTTTATTCATACCTATGACTGTATAATTGCCTTTGGCAGTTTTAAACTGGTCTAAGAATTTTACGATTTTTTCCTTGGCTATATGGGAACCTGCAAAGGCTACACCAAGATAATCCAAAATACAATACTTGGCGATTTTGATGTGTTTTTCCTTTATCTCTTGTTTTGCAAGGTTGTGTATTTGTTCTACAAAAGAATCTGTCATGTTCACTGTCGGACTGAGCCTCCATTTTACTCTAGCCACAGCTCCATACTTTTTATTACAACTGGTTCTTGGGTGTTTTCTGGGATGCGGATTCTTAACCATTGGGTGCCTTCTTCTATGTCCTCAGTTGTTGTGAAGGTTGTGGTTATTTGTGTTAGTTCCGGTTTAAGTTTCAGATTTTTTAGTTGGTGCTGGGTTGTCTTGCCTTTTCTACTTCGTATGTCCACTATGGGGTTGTTTTCTGGGTCTTTACTGCCTATGAGTAGGTTTAATCTATATGTTTCTTTAGGGTACAGTGTTATGTCTTTTTTTAAGTCCAGGTAAGATGTCCCTCCACCTGGATTTGTGAGTTTTACACCTTCGTCTTCTATGTGGACCTGTAGTAGTCCATCTTTGGAGTTAGATATACGCCAAAGGTCCGGGACTTCGTCATTGTCTACATCTAAAGTAAAGTCTGATGCAAAGACAAGGCTGTCAAGTTTTCTATAGTACCTTTCTTCATGGATATTTTCAGCCAAGAGTTTTGATCTGTATATATCAAGAAAAAGCCTGTTTGTCATTTCCAGTGCACTTTTAGTGCTATCTTGGTTGTATCCGGATATATCTTTCGGAATGTTTTGGGCTTTTTTTGTATAATGCAATACTTGGTCTTTTTGGTCTTGTTGTATTTGTATTAGGGCTATTTTGTAATAGGCGTCTGAAAGATTCTCCCAGTATTCAGTATTAAACGGGTTTACTTTAGTAGCTTCTTCCAGTTGTGATATGCCTTCACTTATCTTCCCTTCTTCTAAATAATAAGCTGCTAGTTGGGTTTTTAAACTGGCATTATATGGATCAAGCCTTATGGCTTGGAGCCTCATGTCTTCAGATTGTTTTAGTAATGCTTCATCTTCTGTTTGCATTGCTATGAAATGGTCTATTTGAGCAAGGTCTGCTTTGTACGATGCCGTATATGGGTCGAATTTCGCGGCTTTTTCAAAGTATTCCTTAGCTCCCATGATATCCTGTTCTTCTATTCTTTCAACAGCTTTTTGGCCATAGGTGTATCCCTGGTATAGTAAGGAGGAGAGGATGACAAACACACAGGTCATTCCTGCTAGTGGCCAAAGGGCCCAAGGTGCTCCAGGCTTTGCTGTTTTTGTCACTTTTTTCTCGGTGATATTTGAGGATTTTAGCACACCAAAGAGCTGCCACAGATAAAGAGCTATTCCACCTAGGGAAAGGTTGAAGTCCATGGCACTGTGGCCTGTCAAAGCAATAACACCGGAGAATGCACCCCATGTGAGCACTTTGCCTGTTGTGGTTATATCAGAGGTCAGTGTCTTGTATGTTGTGATAAGGGCTAGGATGCCTATGCTTGCGAATGCAAGTAAGCCTATGGTCCCTGTCTCTACCCAAAGTTGCAGGAAGAAATTATGCACTTCTGTAGTAAAGTAGCGACTTGATTGATATGATTTATATATAGTTTTCCAGCCCCCGCCTCCTGTGCCTATGACGGGGTGGTCTTTTATTATTTTTAATGCATCTTTATAGAAGCGCATCCGACCAGTGAAACTGGATTCCTCTGTGCTTATGCTTTCAAGCCTTCGACTTATAGCCTTGGGTATATATTTGTATGACATAATTATACGCCGTGCTGATGCCATGTCCTGTGTTTCATGTATTTCCACATCGTAGATTGTTGCTTCTGTGCCCGGGTACCTGTTTCTAAAGGCTATGGAAAGATCCCTTGTGTCCGGTCGTGTTCTAAATATCATTTCTTTTGTTTCCTTTGATAAATGTTCATCTATATATTCATCATGAATTCTTACACTTTCTTTGCTTTCAGATATACTGTTAATGTAGATCAGGGCACCCCACTCATCTTCACCTTTGCCCGGTGTTGCTGATAGTGTTACCCTTAAGGTGTATTCTGTATCTGGTTTTACGTCTTTTATAGGATAACTGGATGTCCTATTGCTTTCTTCCTCATCAATACTGTGTGATAGTGTAAGGGGTTCCTCGGTTGTAATGACAGTGTAGGCACCTATTCCTCCTAGGATTATGAAGATAATAAATATCGTAAGGATGGCTTTCGGTTTTATATGGAATGCGAACCGCTCACTTATTTTCTCAGTTATGTAGAAAAGGGCTACTGCCAGTATGCCACCTGCTATGTACCAAAGCCACACTTTTGCCTCGTCTTTGGCGGAAATCGCCAAAGCAAAGCCAGGTGATGCTAAAACTGCCGAGATGAAGGTCAAAAATGAGTAACCTATGACTTTCATCCGATATTGTGAAGGCATGCCTAGCACAAGTATCAAGAAAAATGCCGGAAAAAGCAGCCAGGCACCTCTCGATAATGTAAATAAAAAGCATATAAATAATGTATAGTTTATAAAAGCAAGTGCTGACCGCTGAAAACGACTTTGGACTGTCACCCAAAGGGCTGTTGTAAGCATAAAGGCTGCTGTAAGATATGCTGCAAGGGTATTTGGATATTGGACGGTGGAGTTTATCCTGCCACTTACAAAGGCACCCCTATATGTAAATGTACCTGCAGCCGCACCGATACCAATGAAGGCCACGCCGAATGCGGAAAGTATCATAGTCCACAGTATTATCCTTATGTTGTTTTCAGATCGGGCAAAGTCCGATACCATATAGAATGCTATGAAGTAATTGATGTACTTCAGGAATTCCCCTACGGCAGTGCGAGTATTTACTGCTACGAAGATGGACAGAAAATAGGCTACTACTAATGCTATAAAGGCATAGTCCATATGTGTGTAGAAAAATTTATGTTCCTTTAAAGTTTTAGATTTGTAAATTATGTATAGGAAAAATAGTATGCCACTAAATATATGTGTTGGTAGGAACTCTCTGTCAAAGAACATACCCCGGAAGTATGGGGGGTATAGAAGGAGTATGAGAAGTCCTATATAAATTATATAGTATAGGGCGTTTTTTTCCTTTTCTCGTATTGCCCGGGAAATGGTTTTACTTGTTTTTACTTTTTTCTGTTTCTTTTGTCTTTGCTTTCTTCCCAATTTATTGCACCTCAGCTAATGAATTTTCTATTAGATGGTTTTTGTAATTTTGGGGTCAGTAGAGTTTTTCCAATAATCCATAAAAAATGCGATAAATACACCTACCATGAGACCAAGTACAAGGGATATGGCCACATTCAGGGATTTTCTTGGGGCTATAGGGCGTTCCGGTACTATAGCCGGAGAAACCACCATGATGTTTGCATCACCTATCTTGCTGGATGTGGTGATACGTGCTTCTTGGTATTTTTTCAGGAATGTGTTGTAGGTATCCTGTGCTATACTGTGTTGTTGTTGTAAGCGGTTGTATTCAGTTTGTTCTTTAGCAAGGGTGGCCTGTAGATTTTCCAGTCCTTTTTGGATCTTCTGGATATTTGATGTCAAAGATGATTTTTGTGACCTAAGACCTGCTAGAGATACCTCGAGGCTATTCACCCGTTGATTAAGCAGTGTATAGTTTTCATTGATTTCTTGGCTTTTTACTGAGAGATTTGTGGTATTTGACATACTACCGGTTTTCTCACTTGCAACACCTGCCATGATTGGATCATCTATTATGGATTTTTCTAAATCAAGGAACATAGGTTCTTCTGCAAGTTTCTTTCGGGCAGTTTCTAGTGATGCATAAGTGGATTTTTCCTCAACATCTAATTCTATCAGTTTTGTCTTGAACATTGTCATGAGTTCTAACTTTGCGTCTATATCTTTTTGAAGTTCTTGCACACTTTGGGGTTTTGCCATGAAGTCTTTAAGCAGTTCTGTAGTAGCATTTAAATTCTCCTGCTCTATCTCTAATTGAGTTTTCAAAAAGTCAGCGGATTTACCCATTTGCTCCTGTAGAGTTTTTGAAAGATAGTCCACATACTTTGGAGCAAGTGTATTGGCTATTTGCGCAGCTATTTCCGGGTCCTGTTCTTTTACAACTATTTTGATAAGGTTCGTATCTTTAATAGCATCGACATTTATCTTGTTTCTTAGGCTACTTAGACTATAGTCCACACCTTTTAAAGAAAGCTCTTTTCTAACTTGATTTAGGATATGGGGGTTCGTCACCTGCACACGATAAGTTTCAAGAGACATCTGAGGGTATTGGGACAGGTACGAAAGTAATGTGTCATAAGCACTGTCCTTTCCGGCAGGTAGATTTTTTTGTACTAAAGGTGATACCATCAATGTGCTGTGGGCTTCATATGTAGGTGCTATGACAAAAAAGCTAAATATGCCACTTGTCAATACAGCCAGTATTGTGACAGTTACTATAATCCATTTTCCATTAAGTATTATTTCAATGAGCTCCCTTAAGGTGATTTCTTCTTCCATGGCTCTCCTCCTAGGTATATTGTATAGTATTAGCATTGTATCTTAACTATAACTTATTCTACACAAGGTCCCCGATTCCTTTTTTTTAAAAAATAAAGCACCGGGAAAGCACCGGGGACGGACCTTTTTGCTTTTTCGAAAAAGCAAAAAGGTCCGTCCCCGGT
>CAYMGK010000083.1:0-5839 GCA_964389965.1 uncultured Clostridia bacterium
TTTAGACCCTCTAATATATTGGGTAAGTTTTTGCCATATGCAAAATCTATGTTTCTAAGTTTAACAATAGGCTTTCCATTGTAGGGCTCTGTTTCAAGGTTGATATGAGTTTTCCCCTTTGCATTTATTAAGTCAAGCACAGAGCCTTTAGCCTCCCTTACATTGAGGGGAATCTCTCTTTCTTCTATATCTTTTTTCAGACATGAGTATAACCTCACAACGGAAGGGAGATATTCCATACTATGTTGATTGCCGTTTGAAATGATTCCGAGGCTTAATGCCCTTGGATTTGCCACATCTTTTACTTTCCCTTTTTCCATAAATACAGCCTTATCTGCTAGTGGAAAAACATCTTCTAAACGATGTTCACTAATTATTATTGTCATAGAAAGCTCCCTGTTTAATCTATAAACTATTTGCAAGAATTCCTTGGAAGCTATTGGGTCTAACTGTGCAGTGGGTTCGTCCAACAATAAAACAGTGGGCTGAAGTAATAAAGCAGAGGCTAAATTAAGAATTTGCTTTTCACCACCGGACAATTCTTCAACTGGTTTGTATAATATCTTATTCAAGCCAAAAAAGCTACTTATTTCTCCGATCTTTCTCCTCATAACTTGAGTATCATATCCCATGTTCTCTAATGGAAAGGCCAGTTCATGTAAGACAGTATTTAATACTATTTGATTTTCTGGATCTTGAAATACCATGGCAATCTCTTTTACACTTTGGGACTTTGACATATTATCTAAGGGCTTTCCGTTGTAAAATATTTTACCACTGGACTTGCCCACAGGTCGTATTTCCCTTTTTAATTGACTCATTAAGGTAGTCTTTCCACAACCCGAGGGGCCGCATATCACTACAAATTCCCCTTTTTTAATTACAAGGTCAATGTTCTTTAAAGCTTTTTCGTTGGAGTTCACATATGTAAAGCTAAAGTTTTGTATTTTTATTAGATCCATCTTAACTTTTCTGCTCCTTCTATGACTATGGGAATACAAAAGTGAATAAAAGAAATAATTAAAAAGATGCAGGTATGAATATCAAAAGTAGGTTGTCCTACTTTCGGATATATCTGAAACTGACCTACATCCTTATGCCACATATAAAAAAGGCTTACACCCGTACAAAACATAGTGAAAAATATAACTACATCGTATTTCATTATTTTATAATCAAAATAATGGCTCCTATTTTTTGTAATACCATATCCCCTTCCTCTCACAGACTTTGCTGTAATTATTGCTTCTTCCAGTGACCAAGTAACGAGGATATTCAACAACAACATGGTGTTTTTGATTCTCTTGATTAAATTGCCACTGGCTCTTTTTATCCCTTGGGCTCTTTGAACAAGAGCGATATCTTGGCTGCGTTTTCGAAGAACCGGTACAAATCTCATGGACATCATAGTCATAAAAGCAGTCTTTGGGAGAATTGAAGAAAAAAGAAACATAAATTTATCCGGTGTTATAACCATATTATATGATGTGAAAGTAATAAGTACTGTGAGTAATGATAGCATCATGGAAAACCCGAAAACCATTGCTTCAAGTGTTATGGGATTGTCCAAAAAGTGGAGAATAATGGTGCTACCCCTATGTGATATGAAGGGGTTTATGATGAATATAGTCAATCCAAAAAATATATAATATTTCAATGATTTGTTCAGCCTTTTACCGCCGTCTTGTAGGATGTTTAGAGTTATTTGAGAAAATAGTGCCATAAGTAAAAATAAAGGATGGTTTACTAATGTCACAAGAACAATCAGACCCATGTAGTAAAGAAAACAAGGTGCAGGATGAATAGATGCAAAGCCCCTATTCATTGCCATCCTGCCCCAATGTGCTCAGGCTTGCACCTATGTCTTTTCCCATATCCATAGTATAGAGCCATTCGATAACATCATTTGCTTTCACTTCAAGGGCCCCCGCACTATTGCTATAAAAATCGCCGTTTACATTGTAGAGCCAGCCACTTTTTGGCCCATAGTCAAATTCATATAAATTATCTATACCCTCAATATATGCCGTGGATTTCCTTCCACGAAAAGCCATTGGGATGCCTGTATCTTTTGTTGCTTTTATTAGCACATCTAAAACAGTATCAGCATCGCTTATTTCAATCAAAGTAGGTTCTAGTATAACACCGGTATCCTCATTGCCCACTATGGAAATGGTAACATGGGATATAAGTTCTGCATCTTGAGATTTTACGGATTTGACCTGATTTGCTTTATTATCCTCTGCCTTTAATATTTCATCAGTATTCTTTGTATTGGAATTTCCCCCACTACCTACAGGGTTTATAGCCTGTTTTACAACTTTTTCTTCCTGCCCTTGGGGTAAATTACTTTCTTTTACTACTTGCCCCCTTTTTTGGCTATCCCCAAGGTGTTTGGATTTTTCATTTAAGATAGGCTTTTTGTAACTACAGCCGACAATCAAAAAACAGCCAATTAAAAGTATAAAAATCAAAGCAAATATTTTTTTGTAGTTAATAGACTCCACTGGTATTCTCCCTTTCAAAAATCCTTACAATTACAGTTGCCCCCATTTCCCGGGTGACTTTATCTTTCGGTACAAATATACCATTACTATCAGGAAGATGATTGTCCTTGTTTTTCATAGTATAAACCCAGTTTTGACCATCTAAAAACCTCCTATAGGCCACCAAGGCCACAAGAGCCTGTTCTGTTGCCATATTATCCGAACCTTCCCCTTTAATGTGGGCAAAACCCCCACCAGCTTCCTTAAACGAAAGAAGTTTCCCCAAAAGGTTCCCTTCTTTTACAAACCTTTGGTCATATAGGTCAATACCTAATCCTGCAAGGGCTATTATTACCTGAGAAATACTTTCACTACTGTCATCCCCCCAAGTCTCATATCCTCCACTAGAAGACTGCTTGCTACTTAAAAACTCCAAAGCTTTTTCTATAGTCTCTGCAACTTTTAGATTTTCCCGATATTTTGACAGACTTTGAATAACCATTGCTGTAATATCGATATTGCTCGTATCACCATAAACCAAAGGAAAACCACCATCGGTATTTTGCTGTTTTAAAATCCATTCTACAAGCCTTTCCCGAGTCCATAATCCATCTTTTGGTATTATGTAATCCCCTGTATCTAATGCGATTAAAGCAAATGCCGGCCCATTGGTCCCCTGTAAAGTAATATTTTCGTTATTGTAAATTTTCCCCAAAATATCATATCCTGCAACATTTCCAGCGTCACCATTTAGAGCTGTTACTGCCATTATAATTTTGGCATAATCAGTAATCTTTCTAAAGTTACACTTTTCATCTTCTACATACTTTTCTATGGCCTCATAAACATCTTCCGAAATTTGCCGCCCTGCACCTGCTATTCCAATTATCTGCCATTGGGATAGCCCATTATCTTCACTGTTTTCATAAATATAGTTAATTGTCCCTTCAATTATACTTGATATTTCATTTTTGCTGTTTTTTGTGTTTTCTTCACCTAATGCAACAACGGAAATTTGACATAGTATTATTACTACAAGTGTTGTAACAACAATCCCTTTGCTTCTGAAATATTTATTTCCCATCATATCACCTCATTTTAATATGCTAAAACATATCATTTGGAGGGATGGTGCCATCCCTCCATAAACACATCATTTGAATATTTTATCATATAATCTATAAAGTATTACAGAAGCCTCTGCCCTTGTGGCGTTTTCCTTCGGGGCAAAATCCCCATTTCCTTTGCCTGTTATAATTTCTTCTTGTAAACACAGCGCAATACCTTCCGTAGCCCATGAATCAATCTCTGCAAAATCCGTAAACCTTCTCAGGTTTTCTGTATTTTCCCTTTTGTAATATTTCCTTTCAAGGATGTTTGAAATAATTTGTGCCATTTCCTGTCTTGTAATACTGCCATTAGGGTCGAATTCCTGTTTGGATTTTCCATTTATTAAGCCGTTCATATATGCGATTGCTACATGATTATAGTGCCAGTCATTTTTAGTTATATCTGTAAAGGGCATTGTGCATGCGATATTTTCTGCATACCCCAATGTTCTTACAACTAATGCAGTAAATTCGGCTCTTGTAATATTTGAATTTGGTTGAAAAACATTTTCATCTTTGCCTTTGATTATACCCTTTCCAGCCAAAATTCCTATTTGGTTTTTTGCCCAATGGTCCAATGTGTCCGAAAAGTCAATCTGTGATTTCTTAGCAAAATATTTACTGAAATGTGTAGTCAAGAATCTTACTTTTCTGCTTTCCGAATCATAGATACCCCCAACTGGACTTACTTGACCTGTGTCATCCAAAATAAAACTTGTGATTGCTTCACTATTACTAGAATCCCCGTTAAATGGTATACCTACCTCAATGGGAACAAGGAATCCATCGCTATTTGCCCTATTTATATCCACGATTTGGCTTTCACGGGGAATCAGACCTGTTACTTCTTCTGATAGAATTGATCTGTCTATTTTTTCTCCAGTAATTATAAAGCCTTCACTAATATTATCTTCACTTAAAGCAGTGTAGGGAATTCTAACATCAAGTATGTGGGAGTATAAGTCAAAGGACTCCACGCCCTTTTCACGGCCTTTTGTCAGTAAAATTGCCGGAAGATTTATATTCACGTTGTTTTCAAAAGCCTGAGGTATTTTTACAGAAAATCTATGTATTTGTTTAATACTGCTCTCAGGTTCTTTGTCCGTAACTTTTTTATTCAAATCCACGGATAAATCCAGCATATCTTCAACAATTACTTCTATTTTGTCTTTGTTGTGCATTTTGTTGACACATGCAAGGGTCAAGCCTAGGTTTTCCGCGGCCATATTTAGTACACTGTTTGCAGTAGTTGCATTATCACTTAAATCCAGGAAATCCGCCAGAAAACCACCCACATTTAGGGTATGTGCTGCCGCATTTTCCAGGGCGTCTTCGGAATCCAATTTATTTAATGCTTTTACAAAAACTTGGTTTAGAGCAGTAAAATTACTTATTATATTTTCCACATCTTCCCCTTTTAAATTTTTTACTGCATCAATAGTATAACCAGCAACATCATCTAAAATCTTACAGATTTCACTTTCACTTAGTGATTTTTCATCTAATAAGGCAAGGGCATCCTCAATTATTTGTTCTTCCTCACCTTCATATATATTGCCTATATCCTTGCCCAAGTCAGTGGTATAAAGCCACTTTATATAGTCCCCGTCCTTTATCCTTGTGCTTCCTGCGCCGACACCGGGAAAACCCTCATTGAGGGTAAACATCCACCCACTCTTAGGCCCTTTATCAAATTCTTCCTGACCTGCAAATCCCGCCACATATCCACCGGATTTTATATTATAATCTATGTCTTTAGCATCCAAGACCCGTTTTGTAAAATCCAATACTGTTTCACCTTCATTTATTTCTGCTTGGGTTTTAGATAAAATTACTCCTTTATACCCCTTTATGTATAAATAGGCAGTGGCGGGTTTTTCCGGCTGTTCTGGATCCACGGGATTATCTGGTTTTATTGAAATCTTTTTTGAATACTCAGTAGCCTCAATATATACTACACTATCATAGTCCTTCCCTTCTTCTAAGGAAGTACTAAATACAGCTTCACCATTTGCATCTGTTTCCTCTTGGTCAATAAAATATTTCCTGCCATCAGCTTGGATTGCTATATTTATGGGCGTATGACTGTGCCCTTTTACGGCTACAGTAACACTGTTCCCATCAATGTGATAAGAGACTGTGTTATTACCTTCTGCAAGAGCCATATTTGGTAATAAAAGTATTATTAAAAGTAATATTGATAATATTTTTTTTAGCATATTTACACCTCCAGACTTTTTAGGC
>CAYMGK010000083.1:5849-7813 GCA_964389965.1 uncultured Clostridia bacterium
CTGCTTTACTTGGATTTCCACTGGGTTTGACAGGAAAATATTTGGTTTTTCAAAGCTCTCCCACACAAAGCATTTTACAGTATATTTTCCCATGGCCGGAATTAAAAAGCCGGCACCTAAATTTGTTGTTTCCTTAGATTTAAAGGTTTTTGACACAAAGGAATAGTTAATCATTTTATTAGTATCTGTTTCGTACAATGCCGCAATCAATGTGGCTTTTTGTTCATCTTCCAAATTATACTTTATTTCAAATTCCAGCCGCCCTTCACTGCCGTTTTTCATTCCTGTGCTTTCGATTTCTGTTATTGTAAATTCCTCAGGCTGCACTGTAAGTTGAATTTTGTCAGATATGTATTCATCATCTTGGACCTTTGCAGTTATTGTCACATCACCCGGATTTACAGCAGTAATTAGGCCATTACTGTCCACTGTTACCACATTGTCATCTGAACTTTCCCATATGAGATTATACCCCAGCAGTAATTCATCATTTTCACCATATACATTTGCCATGAGCTGTAACATGCTGTTTTCTTTTATTTCAGTTGACACAGGTTCATGTATTTTAACTGTTTTTGGTGGGGCATTTTGAAAGAAGATCTCTTTATACATGGATTTCCCCCTGTACAAATCCGTAAAGGCACAAAAGGCCTGCTCCCTGTCAAATTCATTCCCGAAGTGATTATCACCCATATGTGAAAGCAGTGCATCAACCATTGTATTACCGTTTTTTGTCCATTCACTGGATAATGGTTCTTCATCCAGGACCATCAGACATTGGATTACAGCAGATATGGAACAGGGACTTTCCCCTTGCCATCCCTCAAAACCTCCGGTCTCAAGCTGGTTTTCCTGTAGATACTCAATGCCCTTTGTTATAGCATCTTCAACGCCATCAACACTCCTATGATTTTCCAGAGCCATTATACACATAGCCGTATCGTCAACACTTCCAAAACTACCGTCTATACTTTGAAAACCATACAAAGCCTTTATAGCCTTTTCCTTTTCATAATCGGCATTGGCCATATCCAAGGCCAGTATACTATAGGCAACAATAGTCTGGTAATCATCATATTCACCTATGATAAACTCACCACTGTCTCTTTGGCTTTCTTTCAATTTATCTACATAGTTTTTTTCATTGAAATCTTTTGGGTTTCTTCCCGCTGCTATTAGACCCATTATGTTTCCGGCATACTCTGAAGCACTACTTGGATTTTCCTTTACTGTGAATCTTTGATTTATTATTGGCAAATCACTTTCCAGGTCATCACTTGAGAAATTGAAGGCTAAAGCTTCCCTAAATGTAAAATCATCACTGCTATTTTCATAGTAGTCCCGTAAAGAGTCTATTGCATCTTTAATTCTTTCCATATGATCTTCCACATTACTGCTATAAACTTGCCCCACAACGGTGGGTTCATCAGATGCATACCCTTGATTACTAAACACAGCAACTACACCGTATATTAAAGATATTATAATAAATACACTAACTATTTTCTTTCTCATATATCATTACCTCTCTTTAATGTTTTATTATTCTTTAAATAATTGACTTTCTTTAGTCCGTTACATTTAACTTTTACCCTTACTCTTGTCCCCTTTCTTGTGAAGAAAGGGCCTTAATATTTTCTTTCAATCATAAAAACCCCTTTTCTCCGAAAAGAAAAAGGGGCTAATGTAATCAGTATCAAAAAATACACTAGATCTTTTTTCTTCCCAATCCCTAAGTCGGAGATAATCTGGAAGTATGTTATGACAAGGTATTCTGGCTTTCAGTTCATCTTCAGGCTATTCCTTCCCGTCTAATAAAACAGTGGACATTAAAAGCCTTCATCACTGATTACAGCTGCGACTACAGCAAGGGCTTTTACCCTTTTCCCTTTATCATTACATCTGTCATTGTTTTTTATATAAAAAAGTACCTTTCCCTTCACGTAGAGGTAAGGCACATTACA
>CAYMGK010000084.1:0-2263 GCA_964389965.1 uncultured Clostridia bacterium
AAGAATTTAAAAGAGAAGCAGTAGCATTGACCTATAGCCCCAGTAAGACAATCAGGAAAATAGCCGACGATTTAGGGATTAACAGTAGCATGCTTGGAAGATGGCGCTCAGAAATGAAACGACTTGATAACCGGGCTTATTCTATCAAATATAGGGATTATCAGCGTAAAATCCGCAATTTGCAAATTCAACGTGCTTTTAAGGTAGTGGACAAAAATCCTTCAAGGGTTTATAAAAGTCATCAAAATGATTATAAAAGATTTATTAAGAAAACAAGTGTTACTTCTGATGGTGAAATTGCTTCAAAGGAAGTTTACGGTATTGATGCTGGACTTATTGCTAAAGAGGAGGTATTCGATGGGTTTTATGGTGTATGTACTAATCTAGAGGATAATGTTGAGGCTATTATCAAAGTGAACTGAAGACGTTTTGTAATAGAGGAATGTTTTAGAATCATGAAAAGTGAGTTTAAGGCTAGGCCTGTAAATCTAAGCCGTGATGATAGGATAAAAGCCCATTTTATGACTTGTTTTATGGCTTTGACAATTTAGGTGTGTAATTCAATTGCCATTTTATCAATCAAATTTATTTTCTAAAATACTTTGTTGTTATAGTGCTAGATGCTCTTTACTAATGCAAAAGAACTTAGTCTTTCAATTTATGCCAACTGAAAACTGTTCTATGCGTTGCTATACAGGGCAAGTCAGGTTCACGTATATAAAGGCTATCTTCCAATACGCATATTGGAAGATAGCCTTGGAACGCTTTTATTTCACCTGCTACAAATTTTACTGGGTGAGTTCGAACTCATCGCCGTATAGAACTTCCCAAGCATCTCTCACCATTTCCAGTTCGTCCTCACTTTCAACCTCAAAAAGAATTTGTTCTCCTTCTTCGTCTATGTCAATTCGAAAAATATAAGCATTACTTTCTTCTTCACTTTCGCAATCGGGAACTAAAATAGCATAATCAATATTTTCAACGGTTATTACACCTAATACTTCAAATTGAACTTCTTCATCACTTTCATCAAGTAGGGTAATAGTCTTTGGGTCATTCATTATTCCCAACTCCAATCGTTTAATTTAAAAGATATTTGAA
Organism: uncultured Clostridia bacterium; assembly: GCA_964389965.1. Taxonomy (GTDB): domain Bacteria; phylum Bacillota; class Thermosediminibacteria; order Thermosediminibacterales; family Tepidanaerobacteraceae; genus DUNY01. Next base: position 1,102 of record CAYMGK010000084.1, read on the forward strand.
GACCCCTATTCTAAGTTGTTTTCGATTTAAAATCTAAGTAACCCTGCAAAATTAATATAGCTGCCAATTTATCCACAACTTTTTTTCTTTTTTTGCGCGAAATATCAGCTTTAAGTAAAGTTCTTTCCGCAGCGACAGTTGTTAGTCTTTCATCCCAAAAGACTATTTCAATATTTAGGGTTTTCTTTAAATTTTTCGCATAGTCTTTAACCGCTTCTCCACTCAGTCCCATGGACCCATTCATATTCTTCGGAAGGCCTACGACAATTTTTCTTACCATATATTTAGAAACAATTTCGGATATTTTGTCCACTTCTTTGAAATTATTCCCTCTATCTATAACAGCTATCCCATGAGCAGCCAAACCTAGCTCATCAGATATTGCAACACCTATTTTTTTTTCACCTACATCAAGGCCCAAAACACGCATGTAGTTTACTCCTTTAAATAATTAGTTTTTTATACAAAAGCTTTGCCAAACGATTTTATTGAATTATGATGTTGGTATCCTAGCGTGTTGCTAAGTACATGCTATCCCTGCCAAGAAATTAATTTTCAATATAGTTTTTTAATAGCTCCTCCAAAAACTCATCTCTTTCGAATTTCCTTATAAGGTTTCTAGCATTGCCATAACTCGTGATATATGCTGGATCGCCGGATAAGAGATAGCCTACAATCTGATTGATAGGATTATATCCTTTTTTCTCCAAGGCCTTGGCAACTTCTTTCAGAATCTTTCGTGTATCAATATCTGTGTCTTTTTGCACTTTAAATTTTACCGTCTCATCCATATTTTGACCCATTAAACTCCCTCCAAAATGTCATTAATTTAGAATTTCGTTATATATTTAGGAATAACGGCCAGTGCCTTATCAACTTTAGCAGGATCTCTACCGCCGGCCTGGGCAAAATCGGGTCTTCCCCCTCCACTTCCACCTGCTATTTGTGCTACTTTTTTGATGACTTTTCCGGCGTGGTATCCTTTTTTCGTTAAATCCTTTGTTACGGCAGCTACAAATATTATTTTATCGCCGGAAACACTTCCTAAAACAACTATACCAGTCTTTATTTTTTGTCTTAAAACATCAACCATGTTGCGAAGATCACCTATATTTTTGTTTTGAGTCTTAGCAGAGATTAAGTTGACACCATTAATACATTT
>CAYMGK010000084.1:2319-2632 GCA_964389965.1 uncultured Clostridia bacterium
AGAAGACTTATTTGTTGCTCTTGTATTTTATTTTTTTCAAGTAATTCTTTGGTTTTTTGAACAATTTCATTGGGTGTGGCCTTTATTAAACTCGCTGCTTCATTTATATTGCTAAGCATATCATATACATAAGCCATTAGACTAAAACCACAAACTGCTTCTATCCGCCTAAGACCGGCTCCTATACTGGTTTCCGATATAATCTTGAATAATCCTATTTCAGATGAAAACTTCACATGGGTACCGCCGCAAAGTTCCTTGCTGTAATCTCCTATACTCACAACTCTTACCCGTTCATGATATTTTTCATTAA
>CAYMGK010000084.1:2642-3927 GCA_964389965.1 uncultured Clostridia bacterium
TACAATTCCCTCTTTTTGGGCTTTGTGAAATGTTGTCCATTCTATTTCCACCTGTAGATTCATTAAAATTGCATGATTTACCTTGTACTCTATTTGGCGTATTTCCTCTGGAGTAAGAGCATTAAAGTGGGAAAAATCAAATCTTAATTTATGTTCATCTATCAATGATCCCGCTTGGTTGGCATGTTCTCCTAAAATCTCTTTCAATGCTTTATGCAATAAATGAGTAGCACTGTGATGCCTTGCTATACTACGTCTTTTTTCCACATTAATTTTTGCCAAAACAGAATCATCTACACTAATAAAGCCCTCTTTTATTTTACCTATATGGTAATATATTCCGTTATTCGTTTTGAATGTCTTATGCACTTCAAATAAAAAGTTTTTTCCTTTGATTACACCGGTATCCCCTGTCTGACCACCTGCTTCAGCATAAAACGGGGTTTTGTCAAGTACAATAATAGCTTGCTCATTTTTATCATTACAAGTTTTAACGGGTTCATTTTTAGATAATAAGAACTGTACTTTACCTGCCGATTCGAAAGTATCATACCCTACAAATGTTGTTTGTTTAAGAGGGGCTAGAATTTCCTGGAGATCATCTGCTTTATAAGTTGTTTTACGCGCAGTTTTTGCTTTCTCCCGTTGGCGGGTCATATACTGTTCAAATGTATCAATATCTACTATCATACCTTTTTCTTCAGCTATATCACAAGTTAAATCAACAGGGAAACCATAGGTGTCATAAAGCATAAATGCAATCTTGCCAGGAATCTCCTTTTTCGACTTGGCCAATAATTCTTCGATGTTTTTATACAAAATCTTTAGGCCGTCGTCAAGCACATTAGAGAACTTGTCTTCTTCCGATTTTACTGTTTTTTGTATATATAGCTCATTTTGTTCGAGCTCAGGATATGCATCTTTCATTAAAGAGACCACTTGTGGTATCACTTTATACAAAAAAGGTTTGTCAAGGCCTAATTCTTTCCCATAACGAACGGCTCTTCTAATAATACGCCTTAAAACGTAACTCCGCCCTTCGTTTCCTGGAAAAACACCATCGGAAATTAGGAAAGTAATAGCCCTCACATGATCGGCAATAACCCTAAAAGGGGTACCAGTTTTGTCTTTTTTATATTTTTTGTTTGTTAAATCTTCTACAAAACCGATTATGGGAAATAATAGATCCGTATCGTAATTACTATAGACATTCTGAATTACCGTAGTAATCCGCTCAAGGCCCAACCCAGTATCAATGCTAGGTTTAGGCAAAGGGGTCAAAACA
>CAYMGK010000084.1:3937-7779 GCA_964389965.1 uncultured Clostridia bacterium
TTAACATCCCTATTGTACTGCATGAAGACTAGGTTCCATAATTCTCGCCACCTATCACAATCACATTTGCCTAAAGCACATTCTTTCGCACCACAATTGTACTCTTCACCGCAATCTATGTATATTTCACTACAAGGTCCGCAAGGACCAGTATCCCCCATACTCCAAAAATTATCTTTTTCACCAAGACGAACAATTCTATTAGCTGGAACAAAGGTCTGCCATAAGTCGAAAGCCTCTTCGTCTTTTTCAAAGATACTGACCCAAAGTTTTTCTTTTGGCAACTTTAAAACACAAGTCAGAAATTCCCAAGCATATTCCATGGATTCCTTTTTAAAATAATCTCCGAAGGAAAAATTGCCTAACATTTCAAAAAATGTATGATGTCTTGCGGTTTTGCCGACATTTTCGAGGTCATTGTGTTTACCACCCGCTCGCACACATTTTTGGCATGTAACCGCCCTAGAATACGGAAGACTACTTGTTCCTAGAAAAACGTCTTTAAACTGATTCATACCTGCATTTGTAAATAAAAGGGTAGGATCATTTTGCGGAACAAGAGAAGAGCTCTCTATCCTAGTATGACCTTTACTTTCAAAAAAACTCAAAAACTTTTCCCTTATTTCATGGCCAGTCGTCATCTTATTATACCCCCAAAACGACCAAATCGACCTTTCGTATACAATGTTTAAAAATTACAAAAACTGGTCGCAGTCAATCTTTATGATTAAGTCCACACTCGGATTCAAGGACTTTCACAATACATGAAGTGTATTTATCATAGGTTTTTTCGCCTTTAGTAAGTAAATGTACACATAAAAAACTCACAAACATCGTTCCGATTCCCATTAATAGTGGAAAAAAATCGGTTTTTGCTCCGAAGATTTTATATCCAAAAATTATACCTGTCAAAAATGCTAAAAGTGGAAAACCATAGGCTATTAAAGTAGCAGATAAAAATGTGGATACATTTAGTTTTATTTCCACGATTTGGCCTGTATTTGCGTTAACGGGATTTTTAGCCCATATTTTAAGGGAACTGTCTTTTTCCCCTAGCGAACAATTTCTACAACTTCCGCAAGCGGTAGTCCGATTTACCTTTATTTGGGCATAACCCTTCTTGTTTGCAAGCACAATACCTTTTTCTCTCATTATGTCCTCCATAATAAGTATTTATCAATAAAACAGGCTCTATGTACCATTATATTATATTGTTTTTGTGTGGTCAATTTCCAGTAAATCACGAACTACCTCGCCCGCTATTATTAGACCCATAACGGAAGGTACAAAGGATATGCTTCCTATTGGATTCCTGTAAAACACTTGTTTACTATTTTTATTGAGCAAGGCATTGTTTTTACGTTTTTTGTTGGAATGGATTTCTGTAGAAAATACAACTTTTACTCCATTATATATACCTCTCCTACGAAGCTCTTTTCTAATTTTACGGGCAAGGGGGCATACAGATGTTCGGGATATATCTGCTACATTAAACTTTGTGGGGTCTAATTTATTTCCCGCCCCCATAGCCGAAATCATAGGGATGGACGCCTTTTTACAGTTTACAATTAAATCAATTTTAGGACTTATCACATCTATGGCGTCAACTAAAAAATCATAATTCCCCGTTAAAATCTTTAAGGCATTTTCTATTGAGTAAAATTCCTGAATACCAGTTACTGTTGCTTGAGGATTTATGTCTAAAATTCGTTCTTTCATCACATCAACTTTGGATAATCCAATAGTTGAGTTAAAAGCATGTATTTGGCGATTTAAATTTGATGGGCGAATTACATCGCCGTCGACAAGGGTGAGTCCCCCTATTCCGGCCCTAGCCAAAGCCTCTGCAGTAAAAGAGCCTACACCGCCAAGACCTACAACAATTACCTTAGACATCTTAAGTTTTTCCAAGTGCCTTTTTCCAATAAGTATTTCTGTTCTGGAGAAAATACAATTTTTCACAGTTGCAACCTCATAAGTATATATAAAATATATATAAAAAAAGCCCCACCATGCCGTATTCGCTGGCTGTAAATAGAGACCCGGCTCCCCAGGTGGGTGTCCTCCTGAGTGCTTTATATTTCCCTTTATAAGGGCTTATATGCCACAGCCAGAGATCGAACTCCCTATATTAGAGTGTTGGCTCTTTACTAAGCCAGTTTACACGCACACAGCAGGGCGTTTTTTTTATTTTCTACGACTATAATACCATAATGTAGGCCTTTTATCAAGGTTTCAGGCTGATAAAACCAAACCAATTGCTGTCATTTCATAACTCAATTTTTAGTTATAATGAGTTTTCACTCAACGGAAATTCCATAAAACAATTATAATCTTAATTGTATGTGAAGTTCTTTTAACTGTTTTATATCAATTGTGCTAGGTGCCGCAGTCATAAGGCATGATGCGTTTTGTGTTTTTGGAAAAGCTATACAATCCCTAATGCTATTTAATTTAAGTAAAAGCATAATCATTCGATCCAATCCATACGCTATACCACCGTGAGGTGGTGTTCCATAATCAAAGGCTTTGAGTAAAAAATCGAAATTTTCTTTTGCTGCATCCTTTGAAAACCCAAGAATTTCGAGCATTCTCTCCTGTAAGTCCGCATCATGGATTCTTATACTTCCTCCGCCTAGTTCCGAACCATTTAAAATTAAGTCATATGATTTTGCTCTAACTTTGCCAGGCTCTAAAGATAGTAGGTGAATATCCTCGTCCATCGGTGAGGTAAATGGGTGATGCATTGCAGTGTATCTTTTTTCCGCTTCACTGTATTCCAGTAAGGGAAATTCCGTAACCCAAAGAAAGTTAAGTTTATCACCATCGATAAGATCTAGCTTTTTGGCTAAGTAAACTCTCAAACTTCCGAGAGATGTCATTACTAGCTCAGAGTTCTTATCAGCTATAAAAATTAATAAATCCCCTACTTCCCCATCAAGTCTATTAATAATTTTATTGACAACTTTCCGTCCCAAAAACTTAGCAATGGGAGATTTTACTTCATTATTCTCAGCAATATTAATCCAGGCAAGTCCTTTTGCTCCGAATTCTTTTGCTTTTTCGGTAAGTTCATCTATCTGCCTACGGCTAAAGGTCCTGCCACCTTGTTTTATATTTAAGCCCATAACACTACCCTTTTGCTTGACAGTTTCACTAAATACTTTAAAATCACTGTTAAGAACTATATCTGATACATCTACTATTTCCATTCCAAATCTTGTATCAGGCTTATCCGAACCGTATTTTGCCATAGCATTAGCATAAGTTATTTGTGGAAAAGGTATCTGTACTTCTACCCCAACTGTATTTTTTACCACATATTTTATTAATTCCTCATTTATCGAAATTACATCTTCAATATCTACAAATGACATCTCAATGTCAAGTTGTGTGAATTCTGGTTGTCTATCCGCCCTTAGATCTTCATCTCTAAAACAACGTGCAATCTGATAATAACGCTCTATACCTGCCACCATTAAAATTTGCTTGAATAGTTGCGGTGACTGTGGCAATGCATAAAATTCACCTGGGTGTAATCGGCTGGGTACAAGATAATCACGTGCACCTTCAGGTGTACTTTTAGTGAGGATAGGTGTCTCTATTTCTAAAAATCCATTTATATCGAGAAAATCTCTAATCGCCTTACTAATTTTGCTACGAAAGATCATATTGTTTAACATTTTTGGCCTTCTTAAATCAAGATACCTATATTTAAGTCTTATACTTTCATCTACCTTGATGTCATCCTCTATAGCAAATGGCGGAGTTTTGGATTCGCTCAGAATTTTTATAGCCTCTCCAAATACCTCAATGTGGCCCGTGGGGATTTTGGGATTTAC
>CAYMGK010000085.1:0-3362 GCA_964389965.1 uncultured Clostridia bacterium
GTAGCAATTTTCCCTTGTATTTTTATATTATACGGAAACTCAAGACAATAATTTTATTACATCAAGAAGAATAATTATAGCAATGACAGATTCTTTTTTATAAAGCCGTATAGCAAAACATAGTGTATATAACAAAGATATAAAGCTTTAAAATACCATTTTCAGTTTATACAATAAGCATTATCTGTATGTCGCAAACATTAGTATTTGTCGGCCCTGTTAAAAACAAGCCGCCTGTCTGCCGAAAGTAGTTGTAGGAATCATTGTTATCCAGATATTTTTGAATTGAAATATCCATTGACGCCCCTATTGATACTATATTATGGTCTGCAAAAGCACCGGCCGCATCAGTAGGCCCATCATTTCCATCAGTTGCCCCGGAAAAAAAGTATACCTTAACATCTGTTTGTTCTACTCTATTTAGCTCATTTAAAAAAGAAAGCGCCATTTCTTGGTTTCTCCCACCGCTGCCACTACCTTTCAAAGTTACAGTAGTTTCTCCTCCTCCTATAATACAAGCGGGCCGCTCTAGCATACCCTTTCCACGTCTTATATCCATACCTATGCCCAAATAAAACTTAGCTATCTCTGACGCCTCACCTTTAATTTGAGACGAAAGTACAGTAGTATTGTAGCCTATTTTACAAGCCTGCTTGGCAGCGGCCTTAATGGCGTGATAGTTTGTTCCAACAAGCACATTGTTAATATTTTGAAACACCTTATCACCTGTTTTCGGTGTTTCCTGAACTCTCCCTCCGACTCCTTCTAGTAAAATCTTTCTGACCATCTTTGGCAGTTTACCCTTTATTCTATACTTTTCTGTTATTTTCCATGCATTAGTAAAGCTAGACTTGTCGGCTACTGTTAGACCCGAGGCTATAGAATCCAAACCATCACCAATAACGTCAGAAAGAATCAAGTTGAGAGTATGTGCGGGATAAAGTGCCTGAGCAAGCCTCCCACCTTTTATACCCGATATGTGTTTCCTTATAGTATTTATCTCATCAATTTCAGCACCACATTCCAAAAGGATGCTTGTTGTTTCCTGCTTTTCCTTTAAAGTTAACTCTCCAAAGTGTGTTTTTAAAGGTAGGCAAAGAAGGGACGAACCACCCCCTGAAATAAGATTAATTACAAGAGTTTTATCATCAGCAGAAGTGGCCAATTTAAAAATTTCCTGTGCTGCCCTGACACTATTTTCATCTGGCACTGGATGCCCTGCCTCTATTATTTTGACATTTTTCAAATCCTCTATGTGGCCATACTTCACCACTATTATCCCACAATTTACATTGTCCCCGAGAATTTGCTCAATCCCTTTTGCCATTCTCGCAGTGGCCTTTCCCCCACCGATAACGATAACTATTCGGTATCGGGACAAATCATATTGGATTTTTTTAGATGGTAAGACAACTTCAAAATAACTACCACTTAAGCTACACAGGTTAGTGAGCATATATTGTGGGTCTACTTTATTAAGGGCCGCCTTGAATATGGTTTTTATGTCTTCACGAAATTTACTAGTAATTTTAATTGAACCTCCCCTACTTAATTTACATCATATTTAGCCAATCATTCTTTCTGGAAGCCATGTGATAATCTTTGGGAATATTGTACACAACCCAAGGACAATCATAATAATGGCGATAAACGGAATAACACCTCTGATAATATCTGCCATTGATACTTCTAGTTTTGGATCTATTGTCCCTTTAAGTACGAAAATGGACATTGCCATGGGTGGTGTCTGAAATGCCATCTGTAAATTTATGCAGACCATCATTGCCGCCCATAGGGGGTCAAACCCAAGCGCCGCAAAAATCGGTGAAAATACCGGAACGATAATAAATACAATCCCAATCCATTCTATGAACATACCTAAAAGAAAAACAATGAGCATAATCACAAAAAACGAAGCCCATTTCCCTCCCGGAACTGAAAGAATCATATTTGACACTACCTCACCTGACCCCGAACTCATAAAAATCCCAACAAAGGCATAGCACAAAGCCGCTATTATTACTACAAAGGAGCTGACCCTTAGAGTTTCCATCGATGCTTTTTTTATTAAATCCCAACTAAATTTTCTATAGGCTACGGCAAGAAACACAGAAGCAGCACATCCAACAGCAGCAGCTTCGGTGGGTGGGGCAATTCCTGCAAAAATAGTCCCCAAGACAGCGGCAATTAATGCTACAGGAGGGACTAGTGCTTTCATCAGTTTAATGAATTTCTCTTTTGTAAACTTACTGACCTTTCCCTTAGGTATAGCAGGCCCGTCTTTAGGCCGAATTATACATCTTATAGCAACATAGGCTATATATAAAGCGGAAAGAAGCAATCCGGGAAAAACTGCTCCCATAAACATTTTCCCAATTGAAACTCCCGCCTGTGGGCCATAGACAACTAACATTATACTTGGTGGAATGAGAATACCCAGAGTTCCCGCCGCTACAACAGTGCCAGAGGCCAGTGATTTATTATACCCTCTTCTTATCATGGGTTCCATAGCAATAAGGGTGAGTATTGTCACCGAAGCGGCTATAACACCAAGACATGCCGCAAGAATGGTCCCAAATATTATTGTTACTATAGCAAGACCACCTCTCAAACTACCTAGGGCTTCATAAAGACTTTCGTAGAGTTCTTTCGTTATTCCCGAATGTTGTAGTATTACACCCATAAAAGTAAATAACGGCACCGCAAGATACGGGTAATTAAGCGAAAGATCATAAAATCTGGTATAAAGAATATGGAACGTGGTAGTTGGGCCAAAATTCAACACCCCTACCCCTAAGGCAACACTTCCGATCACAAAGGCGATTGGAAACCCTGACAATACAAAAACAAATACCCCTCCAAGCATCAAAGCTGTAACCAGTTCGGCACTTAATTCAATCAAGTTGCTCCCCCCTTATAAAAAAATACAAGCTATGCATAAAATTCACGGCACCTTGCATTAATAAAAGAACAATCCCCAGGGCAAAAATTGATCTGTACGGTGCAGCAGGAGGATACCAAAAGCTATTAAACATTACTTCTTTTATTCTAACGGCCCTTATAGCCCAAGTTACCGAAAGTTTTAGTAACATTAGCATTAATGGAAAAAAGAAAACCAAAAATCCAACAATGTCAAGAAGCGCCTGGTTCCGTTTAGATAGCATGCTATAAAAAACATCTACTCTAGTATGTGAGTCTTTAAGCATTGTATACGACGCTCCAATCATATATAAAGTACCCCCAGCCATACAAAGACTGTCATATGCCCATATTGTAGGAGCGTTAAAAAAATGCCGGGATATTGTTTCATAGGTCCCAACCAAAACTAGGATTACCGCAAACCACTTTCCAATCGCCCCTGC
>CAYMGK010000085.1:3372-7762 GCA_964389965.1 uncultured Clostridia bacterium
TCACTCGTTTTATTAATAATTTTCATTAATGATCTTAAAAAATTCATGCCAGCCTCCATTCTCCCGCTTCATGTATCGGTATAAGTAATGGCGGAAAATATTTGTTTATGTTTTCTAAGTATGTACAGTCTCGAAGCTTTTAAAGCTTCAAGCAAGCTCCGAGACTGAAAACTATTTTTATCAATTGGTAGTCTTTTTAAATAACAAATTTCGGTGCCGCTGAAATATGGTACAAATCAAGGAGCATTGGCAATACAAATAAAACTATTTATTATTTGTATACTTCATCATATTGCTCCCCATATTCCGTCATGGAGTTGTAAATCTTTGCAAAGATTGGTGCCTCATTTTCACATTTTTCCTCATAAAAAGCTGCCGCTTCAGCAATCAAGGCCTCATCTATATCATCCGGGACTCTATAAATTTCTGTACCTGCTTCTTCGTACTTTTTTAATGCCTTTATTGATTCATATACAAGATATTCATGCTGTGCCTGGGTCCATTTGTCTATTTCCGCCCGCACGATTTCCTGCAAATCTTCAGGGAGTTTATCCCATGCATCTGTATTGACATAAAAAACCTGAGGATCACATGGCGCCCTTGTCGGCGACAAATAGAGGTATGGTGCTACTTCATGGAAATGCATTTCCCAATTGCTTGCTAAAGTCGAATATTCAAATGCATCTATTGTCCCTCTTTGCATTGCCTCATAAAGTTCTCCCCCAGGAATTATAACTGTCGCCATTCCCAACCTTTTCAAAATCTCCCCACCATCACCCATACACCTTGCTTTAAGGCCTTTTAGGTCAGCGAGGCTATTAAGTTTAACTTTTGAGTGAAAGAATACTTCCTCTGGAAGCGGAGACAGTGCCCCGGGGAATGTCATTACATTGTAACCTTCCATCATTTCATTCATAAGATCCACACCGCCACCATAATTGAACCAAGTCCTTAAAGCTTCGCCAGCAAGGACTCCAGGCCTCGAGCTTATAAGACCTGCCGCAGGCCATTTGTCAAGACTGTACATAGGACATGTATAGCACATTTGAAGGACATCTTCACTTACAGCATCAAGTTCTTCATAAGCAGGTACGATAGAACCACCCACATAATGTTCTACTACAAGGCGCCCACCACTTGCCTTGGTGATCGCTTCACAGCATTTGTCATGATAAATCTGAGACGGATCTGTTGCAGGGCCATGTCCCGAGGACTTCCATACAATTTTTTTTACTTCCTCTAAAGGTTTTTCTTGTGTCGCCGTTTCCTGATCCCCACACGCTGTTAAAATCAACAGAGAGATTACCAAAAGACAGACAAAAACAACATTTCTACGTTTTAACATTTTCCCCCTCCTAAATCATTTTTTATTTATGAACCTGCCAAATTTATGCAGAGTCAAAAATCTAAGAAAACAGAGCTCCCAGTGCTATTATGAAAATAGCTTGCACAAGTGTTTTTTAGCCTTGACATTGCTTTCTCACCAGTGCAATGGGATGCTCCAAGTATTTTAATTTGAGAATTGCTAAGGTATTTTATGGCCTTATCTAGCGCTTCATCAGAGGCTTCCACTAAATGTGTCCCCCCAAGCACTCCATAGATTTGTTTGTTAAAGATAGTCTTAACTGTATCTAGCATATTTCTTACACCTGGATGAGCACAGCCGACAATAACAACAATCCCCTTTTTCGTTTCTATTGCCAAAAGTATCTCGTCGTTAAAAGCGTCAGATATCGTTGATCCATCCTTTCTAAGTACAAAGCGGGGGTTAATAGTTTCCTCCGCATTTGTTCGGCAAAAATCTGTTATTATATATATTCCCTCCATAAGTCTTGTCTTTTGTGCGGAAACAAACCCATAGTCTATATTTCTATCTTTTAAATAATTTTCGTCAAAGCTATTCCCCAAATATTCATAACAATTATTTCTATAACCAAATTTAGGCCTGAAAAAACCCTTGCCCATAATTAGTTGAAAATCATCTGTAATTTCTAAAAGTGCTCTTAGGCCTCCAGAATGGTCATAATGACTTTGCCCAACATCGAAAAGAAGTTTCATACTTTCACTTTCAATGTGGAAGGACAAACCATGCTCCGTTTTTAGACCTAGGTGTTCACCTTGTGTATTCTCAATCAATGTAGTTATCTTCAATTACAAGACCTCCAAATCTGTTAAGTAGCCTTAAATCCTGAGAACGGCACCTGTGCTTGCAGAAGTAACCATATTCATATATCTGTAAAGATATCCACTTCTCACCTTCGGCTTGGGTTCTCGCCATTTTACCCTACGTCTATTTAGCTCTTTCCTATTAACCTTCAATTCAAGAGTATTTTTGTAAATATCAATTTTTATAATATCTCCTTGTTTTACCAAAGCAATAGGCCCCCCTACTGCCGCCTCCGGGGAAATATGACCTATAGAGGCACCTTTAGAAGCACCGGAAAACCGGCCATCAGTTATCAAAGCCACAGTGTTTTCCAAACCCATACCTGCTAAAACTGAAGTTGGTGATAGCATTTCTCTCATGCCCGGTCCGCCTTTAGGCCCTTCGTATCTTATCACCATTATATCGCCAGGTTTTACCTTTTGGCTTAATAATGCATCAATTGCCTTTTCCTCTGAATCAAATACTTTAGCGGGGCCTTCGTGTTTCATCATTTCCGGTAATACGGCACCTTTTTTAACAACTGCACCATCTGGCGCCAAATTACCCCATAATATAGCTAGCCCACCATCATGAGAATATGGTTCTTCACAGGATCGAATAATTTTCGAATCCAGTATCCTTGCCGTTTTTATGTTTTCCTTAAGGGTTTTGCCAGTTACCGTTAAAACATCTGTATTTAATAAATCATTCTTATCGAGCTCAAATAATAAAGCTGATAGGCCGCCAGCCATATGTAGATCTTCAACGCAGTCACTGCCGGCCGGACTTAGTTTTGCAAGGTGTGGTGTCTTTTTACTGATCTTATTAAACATTTGCAAATCAATTTTTATTCCTGCTTCACTAGCTATTGCAGGTAGATGTAACACTGTGTTTGTTGAACACCCCAGGGCCATGTCTGCTGTTATCGCATTGTTGAAGGCAATCTGAGTAATAATATCCTTTGGTCTTATATCCTTTTCTAAAAGTTCCATGATTTTCATACCGGCTTTTTTGGCTAATCTCAACCTTGCTCCATAAATAGCGGGAATTGTACTATGGCCCGGCAGACCCATGCCCAATACTTCCGTCATACAATTCATAGAATTTGCTGTAAACATACCTGCACAAGACCCACATCCAGGACAGGCTAGGTTCTCTATTTCCTTCAGTTCTCCTTCAGTAATCTTGCCTGCTACAACTGCCCCTACGGCCTCAAAAACAGAAGTCAATGTGAGCTTTTCGCCGTCAATCCACCCTGCAAGCATTGGCCCACCACTTACAAAAATTGATGGGATATTTAGGCGAAGGGCGGCCATCAACATTCCCGGCACGATTTTATCGCAGTTGGGGACAAACACCAAGGCATCGAAAGGATGGGCTATAGCCATGATTTCTATTGAATCAGCAATATGTTCACGACTTGCAAGAGAGTATTTCATGCCTTCGTGGTTCATAGCAATACCATCACAAACACCTATAGTAGGGAACTCTATTGGTGTGCCACCTGCCATTCTAACACCGGCTTTAACAGATGATGCTATCGTGTCTAGATGGATGTGACCTGGGACTATTTCATTTTGAGAGTTTACGACACCTACTAAAGGCCTGTTAATTTCCTCATCGGTCAGACCAAGGGCTTTAAATAACGATCTATGGGGCGCCTTGGCTGTCCCTAATTTCATACTATCACTTCTCATTTTACTATCTCCTCCAATTCGTCTAAAACTGTGTTTTTTACTAAAACACCTTGATTCACTATTCACATTTATAAAGTATCGCACAATATAACTTACTTTTTTCATTATTATATTATGTATGTACTTTATCGCCTTTGTTTCCATTCGTTGGATTGTCGTTTTACATTCCCGGTTACTTATTATATTCGATAAAAGTCTTACAAATCCTTCTTTATCTTCCGAATGTTCCCCCTTAGTTATACTATTTGCTTATTCACGCACTTTTGAATTGCTAGCACTTGGATGTCATACCTTTCTTCAAACTTTCCATTCAGTCAATGCTTAATTCGGTAGTTGACAAGCATTGTCAGTCACATTTTTACATATAGTAACATACATTTATTGAAGAAATCCGAACCATATTTTTCCGTACCGGTTCAAACCAGTTCTTCACCACCGTCTAAGCAATTTTGTCAGCAATTATTTATATGCCTAATTGATTGTCCATCTGCTACGGTCACGTTAGAGTAAAATTATAGTATGCAAATAAGCATAAAAAGGGCCACCC
>CAYMGK010000086.1:0-7734 GCA_964389965.1 uncultured Clostridia bacterium
CCATGAAATACAAAAGGCAATGCACCAAATAAAGCAGCAAATAGCCAGCCAAGTGTTACAGTCAGAAAACCCTCCCTCAGTCCCAAATCCTTTTTTACAATAGCCTTTATCCGCAGTAGTAAACCAATCACTATAGCTATGGCAATTGAATACATGAAAGCATTTACATCGTTTTCTCCATAATAAAGAGACCACCCTAAAGCAGGGGTCATGGCCACACCTAGTACTATCGATAAAGTGCCAAGGATATATCGTATTGTGTCAAAGTCCAATTTGATATCACCCCTCCATGAATTACAAAATATCTCAGGACTTTTTATTACCACAAAAAAGCCATTCAACTTGTTTGACTTTTTGTGGTTGTGTAAAGACTATAAGTAAATCTTCGGGCAAGATTTTATCATTTCCATGTGGAATAATAACTTTTTCGCTTCTTAAAATACCACCAACAATAATTCCGTGTGCTGATAATCTCAATTCCTTCATGTTTCGATTTACAACAGGGGAATTTTTAGAAACAATCAGTTCAACGATTTCTGCCCTTCCGTCTTTTAAAAATGTTTCAGATATAATACTGGATTTTCTAAAAAGCATTGATAGTTTTCCTGCTACAAGTAGCTGTGGGTTAATGTAAGAATCGATTTCAAATGTCTGCATTAGTACTTCGTAGTCAGATTTATTAATTTCGAGTATAGCCTTAGCCACACCTAGTTTTTTCCCAAGGATTGATGTTAGGATGTTTAGCTCATCTGATCCTGTCAACGAAACAAGCATATCGACGTTTTCTATGTTTTCTTCTTTCAGAAAATCAATATCAGTTACATCTCCGTTTAAGACCAAAGTCCTATTTAGATTTTCACTTAAAATACGGCATTTTTTCCGAGATTTTTCTACCAGTTTTAAGTTCATAGCATTGGTTTTATGCTTTTCAAGGATTTTAGCTAGTTTAAACCCTATTTTCCCCCCTCCAAGAATCATGACATTTTTGACCTTATTTTTTTCACTTCTGACCATACTACTGAACTCTATAATAGTTCCGGTTTTCTTGATAATGTAAATCATATCGTTTGCCATAAATCTGTCTTCACCTTTAGGAATAACCATTTTTCCGTTTTCGCGGAAGATACCTACCACAAGATAGTTTGGGGATATGGGCAAGGAAGTCAGTGGCTTATTAATCAATTCCGAACCCCTATCTGCCCGAAGGGCCACAAGCTTGATTTTCCCTTCGGCTAAAAATTCGATTTCACTTGCTTCGGGGTTTTCTATGAGTTTCGCTATCTCAAAGGCTGCCAAACCTTCCGGATCTATCATGATATCTATGCCCAGTTGTTCACTTGTAAGCAACATTTTTAGACCGCTATATTCTGGGTTTCTCACTCTGGCCACGGTTTTAATATCTCCTAGTTTTTTTGTTATCATACAAAACATAATATTTAGTTCATCACTATCAGTTACAGCAATGAAAACATCTGCATCTTTAATACCAGCGTCGACCAAAGCTGAAATACGCTCACCGGTCTCCTGGACCAACATAGCATCAAGTTTGTCCGTAAGACTGGAAATCTTTTCGGTATCCTTTTCCAAAACTACAACATCATGATCATCTTCAATTAATCTTTTTGCAAGTGCAGTCCCTATATCGCCAGCTCCGACTATTATTACTTTCAAGCTTAGCACCACCTACGGAATTTAATGAACAATACACCTCATTTAAGAGGTGTATTGGGTGATTCTTAATTATCATCCTTAATTATTGTTTAGCAAAACTTCCTTTTTATTGCGTCTGCAATTGTCGACGCTACTTTTGCGGTAACATCTTGCTTTTCTCCTTCTACCATAACCCGAATAAATGGCTCAGTACCTGATGGACGGATCAAAATCCGACCTGTTTCTCCCAAAAATGCTTGGTTTTCGGCTATAATCTGTTGTATGTACTCACTGCCCGTACATTTGGATTTGTCAGTCACGTGAACATTTACAAGAACTTGGGGAAATACCTTTATCACTTTACAAAGCTCAGACAAAGACTTTTTCTCCTCCACCATTACCTTTATAAGGTTAGCTCCAGTCAAAATTCCATCACCTGTAGTATTGTAATCCAAAAAAATGATGTGGCCTGATTGTTCTCCTCCGAAATTATAATCATTATTTAACATTTCTTCAAGCACATATCGATCCCCAACTTTGGTACGCACCATTTTTATACCGGCTTTTTTTAAAGCCCTTTCAAGGCCGATATTGCTCATTACAGTTGAAACTACAGTGTTGTTTTTTAGGAATCCCTGCTTTTTCTTATAAATCCCACATATAGCCATTATGTGGTCACCATCGACTATTCCACCTTTTTCATCAACAGCTATTAAGCGATCTGCATCACCATCAAAAGCCAGGCCGACATCAGCCCCAACTTTTTTGACAAAGTCACTGAGAACATCCGGGTATGTAGAACCACAGTTTACATTTATGTTAATTCCTGTAGGGCTATCATTTATAGTATGGACTTTCGCCCCTAGTTCTTTGAAAATCATTGGTGCTACTTTAAAGGAAGCACCATTGGCACAGTCCACAGCAACTACTAATCCGCTGATATTTACATCCACAGCGGTTTTAACAAAATCCACATAGGGTCTGATTCCATTTTTAGTTCTGATTTTTCCTATATTAGAACCTATGGGACGTTTAATAATATCTTCAGGGTCATTTATCAAAGCTTCTATTTCATCTTCCAACACATCGGATAATTTATGACCGATATTATTAAAGAACTTTACTCCATTATATTCCATAGGGTTATGTGATGCAGATATCACTACTCCTGCATCAGCTTTAAAATTGCGAGTAAGGTAAGCCACAGCAGGCGTAGGTACTACCCCGACTTTTATAACATCTGCACCTGCGGAACATACACCTGCAGTAAGGGCAGCTTCCAACATATCACCTGAAATACGTGTATCTTTGCCTACAACAATGGAAGGCTTTTTATGAAATTTAGATAGAACATGAGCACCGGCTTGGCCTAGTTTAAAAGCTAAATGAGGTGTGAGATCTTTATTTGCTACACCTCTGACCCCATCCGTTCCAAAAAATCCGGATTTCATTTATTTCCCCCTTTCTTACTCAAGATGACTGAAATATTGCTAGGTTCAATGAGTATTATCTTGTAGGGACTTAAAATATCTACATCAATTTTAACAGAATGTTCGCCTTCTGTAAGACCGGAAACATCGGTTTTTAACTTTATATTGTTATTATCAACATTATCAATAATACTTTGAGGGCCACTTACTGTCACAGATATCTTTTTTCGTTCGAATTCTGCGCTTAGTTCTGGCGCTAGTCCGACCGCCTCAATCTCATCAGAACTTATATCCAATATATCTGTATTAAGTTCTTCAATTTCAATGATGACTTTAACTGATTGAATACTCTCATCAAAAGCCGTAACACCTTTAGGAAAAATCAACTCTACATTCATTGAGTCTGTAAATGTTTTACCTTCAATATTTATAGTCCTTGTGTTGATGGATTCAAGTGAACCTAATATGTCTGTGTTGCCGGTTACTGTTATAACAGATGGATTTACCTTTACATCTTTGATTATATAACCTACAGGGGGACTCCCCTCTATTTTCGGCAGAATTCGTACATTACTAACTGGAACAATGGGTACAGTTACTTCAACCACATCGGGTCTAAAAGTAACCTTTTTTTGTTCTTGATCCTTACCATCTAGGACTCTAACAGGGAGAGTGCTAACAACTGTACTATTTTTATCTGTTATGTCAATCTTTGTCAATACTTTTTTCACTGCATTTACCATACTGCGGGGTCCTTTTACAACAACTTCTTGGGGTTTAGTCACTGGTTCGCCTGCAGCAAAACCTCGTTCAGGAATACCGGCTACATCAACTAAAATAGGCACTTGCTCTTCAATTATACTATCTAGTACCACAAGAATTTCCCTTGGTGAAACATCGATGAATTCTGTATTTGGTGGGATAGTCACATCCACCCTGATTAGATTTTCCCCTTCAATCCGCCCACGCATATTCACTTGAGCATTTATATCATCCGGTCGTAAATCTGTCACTTGGCTATGTCGACCTTTCACTCTAACATTTACTTTGAATTCAGAAGGATCACCCTTTACGGCAAATTTGCTTTCGTCGAGGTTTTGCAACTTTACCGGTACTTCTCTTATTACTGTAGTCCTTTGGGGGTTTAACTCATTCATAACATAGAGCCACATAATAACAGCCGCAATGATTGACAGGATTTTAATGGCCGTATCAGAAGCGATGAATTTACGCATTGTCCTTCCTCCAGTACCAAAGAGACGGTTTTTTATTTTCTATTTCGAATATGTCCCTTAACATATTCTTAAGGGTTTTTATATCAAGGTAGCGGCTTAATTTCCCTTCTTTAGCAACTGAGATGACACCGGTTTCTTCTGAAACTATTACTGCTATTGCATCAGATTCCTCAGTAATACCCAAAGCGGCACGATGCCTTGTGCCAAGTTCTTTGCTCAAATTTGGGTTTTCAGTAAAGGGTAAATAACATCCTGCTGCTATTATCCTGTCATTTCTTATTACAATTGCTCCATCGTGTAAAGGGGTATTGGGCATGAAAATATTAACGAGAAGTTCAGATGTCACGTGTGCACCGATTTTTACACCGGTTTCTATATACTCGTTAAGCCCTGTTTGTTTCTCTAAAACTATAAGGGCCCCTATCTTATCCCTAGATAGTTCTCCTGCGGCACTAGCAATATAATCAATTACCCTATTCATTTCTTCCTCAGCCAGACCTAAAAGTGGTGCCGAGAAAAACCTTCCTCGGCCGAGTTGCTCCAAAGCCCTTCTAAGCTCCGGTTGAAATACTATGAGTAATGCTATAACACCAACTGTCATAGCATTTCTTAAAATCCAATTAATAGTATAAAGTTCAAGCCGTTCACTTAATTTAGTGGAGATCACCAACACCACCAAGCCCTTTAAAAGTTGGACTGCCCTTGTCCCTTGAATTAGGCGAATGGTCTTATATGAAACAAATGCTACAATGATTATATCCACCAAATCCATTAAACGAAAACCTCTAAAAAGTTCCATGAGCTGTAACAATGTTTTTTCACTCCAGTGCCCTAGTTTTCACATTAGAGTCATATAATTATTATAGCATCTAATCCTAAATAAGTATATTATTTTGGTGGGAAAATTGCTACAGGTAGGTGCTAAAATCTTGTAATCATACTGTAACTATTTACTAACACTTTTTAAGCCGTTGTGTGATATTATTAATATAAAGGTTATGTTAATGATAGTAAATGGGGAGAAACCAAAATGCAAACAGAATTGAAAGTTGATAATAAAAAATATATTGAATTTTTATATCCAAAATGTATCACAATAATTCTTCTTATAGGACTTTTTACCTTCTGGGCTTTCCCCAGTAAAAGCAGCACTGGGGAACCTGAGATAATAATAGATAAACCATCTTTGACTACATGCAATTATAGTCACACTGATTTCATGGATGAGGAAAAACTCCGTAAAGTATATTTAGCCGAAAATCGTGAAATTGAAAATAAGGCACCAAAAGTGTACCCTACACTCTCGAGCTCTGTGCTTGAATCAAAGTTTATCCGTCAAGGTTCAGAAGAAGTAAATAAAGTCGCCATTACCTTTGATGATGGCCCTTATTTGCTTACAGAAAAGTATATCGAAGTTCTACAAACATACGATGTTCCCGCTACTTTTTTTATGATCGGGGTCCAAATTGAAAAATACCCGGATAGTGCGAAAAAAATCATTGAGAACGGCTATGAAGTGGGAATCCATTCATATGCACATACACAACTCACAAGGATGAGCATAGATCCCATAGATGATGATTTTCAAAAGACTATAACAGCTATCAAAAATATAGCTGACACAGATATTAGATTTTTTAGACCACCTTTTGGAGATTTTAATGACAGTATAATACAAATTGCCAAAAGCTACGACTTAACCACAGTTCTCTGGTGTATTGATCCTCGGGACTGGCAAAAAGATGATCCTGACGCAATAGCCGAGCATATAATAGAAAAAGCCGAAAATGGTGCGATTATACTATTACATGAAGGACGTGAAGGTACCTTAGCGGCTTTGCCGCTCATAATCGAAGGCTTGCGGGAAAACAACTTTGAAATCGTATCATTATCAGAGCTACTGTCAGTGGAACAATAGCCAAGGGAGCCCAATATGGCCTTTGGCTATTTTCGTGTTTAGGGTAATTTGACTTTTCCCTTTGATACTTCCATGTTATAATATTTTGTAATCCATGTTAAAAAATAGGGGGGACTTTTTTGCACACTATTAATAAAGGTTTTTCTATTGGTACATTGAAGCGCGGGCTTATGGCCGGACTAAATATTACATGGGAGCTCTCCATGATCTTAATTCCGATTTACTTTATTGTCACTTTTTTGAAATACACTCCTGTCATTGACTGGATTTCAACACCGTTTACACCTTTCATGGGCTTATTCGGCCTACCCGGAGAGGCGGCAATAGTCTTAGTTATGGGCAATATTTTGGGCATGTATGCCGCAATTGGTGCTATGGCCCCTCTTTCACTTCCAATCAGAGAAATATCCATTTTGGCTATTATGCTAACATTTTCCCACAGTTTACCTGTTGAAACGGTATTGACTAAAAAAATAGGAATTTCCGCTGTTAGAGTAATAGCAGTGCGAGTCACTTTAGCGGTAATTTCGGGAGTTGCATTTAATCTCATTTTATAATATCTGTAAGAGTAGCCGTAAAGTCCTGTTAAAGCAACTTTCCACACTGAAATCGCAATTTTGGAGGTCATTTCATGCAGGGTATTTTAAACGAAGCTATTAGAGGTAGTATTAATTCCATTAAACAAATTGCTATTATAGTAGTCCCGCTGATGATATTTATGGAAATATTAAAAGATGTAGGAGTTTTTGATAAAATGGCGCAAATGCTTTCCCCAGTTGTCAAATTATTTGGGATGGAAAAAGAGGCGGGGTTCCCTCTAGTCATTGGCATCATCATCGGCCTGTCTTACGGTGCGGGCATCATAATCCAATCTACAAAAAAGGGTCAGCTCACTCATCGTGATTTACATCTGTTGACTTATTTCTTGGTAGCAGCCCATGCTGTTATTGAAGATACAGCCCTTTTTATGGCTGTTGGTGTAAATGGTGTTTTAATCTTAGCCACACGATTAGCTGTAGCCGTTGCTATTACTTTCTTAGCATCTCGATTGACCAAACCCAACGATGAATCAACTGATTTCACAAGTGAGGTGAGTCCAGATTGAAAACTATTTATAATAGTAGTTTTAAAGTAATCAGTCTACCTAAACTAAATGGCCTTACCCCTACACTGGAATCCACAGCCTTGAAGCTAATGGAGGAAGCCGGCGAACTAGCTCAAGCCATAGGAAAGTTCCGCGGTCAAAGTGGTGAAACCGTATGGATGGATGAGGAAAAAGCTGTTGATAAGATGGCACAAGAGCTTTTGGATGTAGCCCAAGTAGCCGTTTCAATGATGTTTGTTCTTGAGGAGAATTACAATATTGACCTTGAACAAAAACTCAAACAACACATCGTTAAACTCAAAACAAAGGGCTATCTCAAATAGCCTTAAATTATAGACTAAAACACGGTTCTGCTATTTTGCATTTCATTGACCATTGAAACCAGACTTTGATAAA
>CAYMGK010000087.1:0-7701 GCA_964389965.1 uncultured Clostridia bacterium
ATATTCGCACTTGGTATACCCTTTATCGGCTCGAGAGCCGGTTCGATTTTGGCCCAAGCCTTTAAGAGCATAGAAAAACTGGAAATCGCCACATATGATGAACTCATAAAAACACCCGAAATCGGCGATAAAATGGCTGAAAGTATTATAACCTTTTTTAGTCAAGAACAGACAAAGAGATTGCTAACACGATTGAGAACCGCAGGGGTAAATATGAAAGCCGAGGAAGACATAAATGAGTCAAAACCTCTTGCAAATCTCATATTCGTTTTAACAGGTACCCTTGAGAAGTACAGTCGCCGTGAAGCACAGGAACTAATCGAAAACCTAGGCGGTAAAGTGACAAGTAGTGTCAGTAAAAAAACAGATTATGTGATAACAGGGAAAAACCCGGGTTCAAAGCATAAAAAAGCCATGCAACTTGGAATAAAAATTTTAGATGAAGCAGGATTCCTTGAGTTGATATAAACCTTTATAGATACCGATTTCATAAGGAGTAGCAAATGACAAAACGTAATATCATGATCTACAAACTTTTATTTTTTTTCGGGGGAATATACATCATTGCTTCAGGCAAAGTCTTATTAATACTATCTGGATTTGGTGTAGATCCCTGGACAGCTTTTCATTTAGGTATTGCAAACCATGTCCCGTACACAGTTGGGCGAGTTAATCAAGTTTTTGGCATATTTATGCTATTAATAGGCTGGATTTTAAAAATCAAACCGGGCCTTGGGACATTGGCAAATATGTATTTTTTCGGCTTTTTCCTTGACCTTAATCTTAGCCTTCAAATAGTGAAACCACCCGAAAATCTAATAAGTGCAATCATATATTTTATTTTTGGGATTATAATAAACGGCATTGGTTTTGGCATCTACTTAAATGCTGAAATGGGGGCAGGCCCCCGGGACGCCTTTATGCTTGGCATATCAAAGACTACCGGAAAAGCCCCGGGAATAATAAAAGTATATATTGAAAGTGCCGCTGTTTTAATAGGTTGGCTCCTGGGAGGACCCGTAGGTATCGGCACCTTGATTTATGCCATAACTGTAGGTCCAATAATGCAGTGGAGCCTAAATCACATTAAACCCCCTCAAAAAGTAAAAACAGAAAAAACATCCAAGGCAGAGGGTTGAACCACCTTTTACGAATATTGCTATAATATCTTGCAAAGTGCAGGCCCAAATAAAACAGGTTAATACCACCTGTTTTATTTTTTTTGAAGAAGGAAAAAGGCAATTTATGTAGAATATATAATTAAATGAACAAAATGTACGATATGAACAAAATTTCAACAAATGGAGGATGCAATTTTTATGGCAACAGTGGTTAAAATGCCGAAAATCGGCCTCTCGGAAGAAAGTTCACTAATATCTAAATGGCACAAGGCAAAGGGGGATAACGTAAAAGTAGGCGAAATACTATTCACTGTTGAGACAGATAAATCCACCTTTGATGTGGAAGCCAAACAAAGTGGGATACTGCTCGATATATTTTTCGATGTGGGTGATGAGGTGAATGTCCTAGATGATGTCTGTGTAATAGGTCTCCCTGGTGAAATTTTTGACAGCCCTAGCGGAGCTGATCCCAATAGCACTAATACTGATCCGTCGGAATTTGGAACTAAAAAAATTAAGATTTCCCCACGGGCTAAAAATTTAGCAAAAAAAGAAAGTATTCACTTAGGTTCTGTCATACCTTCTGGCCCCCAAGATAGAATTATAGAGAGAGATGTGCTCAATGCACTGAAAAAAGAGCGCATTTTAGCATCTTCTACAAAAACAGCTACACAGTCCCCAAAAATGCGAGATCACATCACTGGTACCGAAATTAGTGACAAAATTACCAAAAAATCGAAACAAGAGGATGTGAAAGCATGCCAGAAAGGTGAATATACAGAAAAGGGCTTGAGCAAAATACGGAAAATCATCGGTCAAAACATGCTAAACTCCCTTTCAAATACAGCCCAACTCACAATAAACTCAAGTTTTGACGCTACAGTTGTGCTTGCTTTCAGAAAGAAAATTAAAGCAGTAATGGATACCCAGAAGCTTGAAAACATAACCTTAAACGATATTATTTTATTTGCTGTTTCTCGCACACTGGAAAATCACCCTGATCTAAATTCACATTTACATGATGATAAAATGCTTATATATCATAATGTTAACTTAGGTGTTGCAGTAGATACCAAGAGAGGGCTAATGGTTCCTACTATTTTTAAAGCAAATACGAAGTCTTTAAACGAAATATCAAAAATAGCAAAACAACTCACTACCCAATGTAGAACAGGTTCAATAAATCCTGAGTTCCTAAAAGGTGGTACGTTTACAGTTACAAATATGGGAGGTTTAGGTGTGGAGACTTTCACACCTATATTAAACCCACCTCAAGTGGGTATATTGGGTGTAGGTACTATCACAAACCAAATCAAAGAAATTAAAGGAGAATATTTGTACTATCCTGCAATGAAACTATCCCTTACTTTTGACCACAGGGCCATTGACGGAGCACCGGCGGCAAGATTTCTACAAGAACTGCAAAAAAATTTGGAGCATTTTGACCTACTATTGGCGAGATAAAAAATAGAACAGAAAGAACCTCTTCCAAGGTAAAATTCACATCAATTAACTCTTTTAAACAAGGTCATCTCCATTCTTAGACTTGGGACAAAATTTATACTAGGAGGATAATAATTGGCTAGACAAATATTTGTAGATCCTGAAAAGGTCAGAAAAACAGGTAAGCTAACTTTCAAAGACATACCAGTAAACCAATACAATGAAACTTTAGAATCCGAAAAACAAAACTTCACTAAATCTGAATTGATTTTTTTGTATAAAAGCATGGTTATTATAAGGGAATTTGAATCGATGTTGCTCTCAGTGCGGACTGCCGGTGAATACAAGAGCATATCCTATGAATATACAGGGCCTGCTCATCTTTCAATAGGTCAGGAAGCCGCAGCTGTTGGGCAAGCGTTCTTGTTAAATCAAGATGACTTCATCTTTGGGTCACACAGAAGTCATGGAGAAATTATAGCAAAAGGTATGTCAGCCATAAGGAAATTGGCAGATATAAAACTTGCGGAAATAATGGAAAGTTTTTTTGATGGAGCAATACTGAAAGTCATAGAAGAAAACCTATCACATGATAGTATAAAAGCCAAAGCCCTAGATTTTTTTCTATATGGAGTTACGGCAGAACTCTTCGGAAGGAAAAAGGGTTTTGCTAAAGGGTTAGGTAATTCAATGCATGCCTTTTTCACTCCCTTTGGAATATATCCTAATAATGCCATAGTAGGTGGCTCAGGTCCTATAGCACTTGGTGCAGCACTTTACAAAAAAGTGAACAAGAAAAAGGGAATAGTAGTAGCAAACCTCGGTGATGGTTCCTTAGGCTGTGGTCCTGTCTGGGAATCCATGAATATGTCTGCTATGGGACAATTCAAAAACCTGTGGCCTGATGACTACAAAGGCGGTCTACCCATAATCTTTAATTTTGTCAACAACCACTATGGAATGGGTGGGCAAACTCAAGGTGAAACAATGAGCTTCGAGGCTTTAGCCCGAGTAGGTGCCGGGATAAATCCGGAGCAAATGCATGCAGAACGAGTGGATGGCTTTAACCCTTTAGCCGTTATAGATGCTATGAAGCGAAAACTTCAGCTTTTACACAAGGGGCAAGGTCCTGTATTACTTGATGTTATAACATATAGATATACGGGTCATTCCCCTTCAGATGCCGAAACATATCGGACAAAGGAAGAACTACAGGCATGGAAACGAATAGATCCTATTGAAACCTTTAGGAAAGACTTAATATCTACAAATATCGCCTTGAAAGAGGAATTGGACGATATAGTAAGGACTAGTCAAGAGTTAATTTTGAAAATATACAAACTAGCACGGGATGAAAGAATATCGCCACGAATGGATCTTAAAAAAAACCCCAACTTAATCGGCAATTTGATGTTTTCCAATAAAAGAATAGAAAAAATGGAGAATAGAGAATGTGAAGTTTTAACACCAAAAGCAGATAATCCAAGAATTCAACAACTCAAGCATAAGTCTAGATTTGCCATAAAAGAAGGCAAACCCATTTCAAAAATAAAAGCCTACCAAATAAGGGACGGAATCTTCGAAGCAGTTCTTGATAAATTCTATGTTGATCCTACTTTGATTGCCTATGGTGAGGACAACAGGGACTGGGGTGGTGCCTTTGGAGTCTATAGGGGATTATCCGAATCCATACCATACCATCGCCTATTTAATGCACCTATATCAGAAGCCGCAATTGTAGGATCTGCAGTTGGATATGCCCTTTCAGGTGGCCGGGCAATAGTTGAACTGATGTATTGTGACTTCATAGGTCGAGCAGGTGACGAGATTTTTAATCAACTATCAAAATGGCAGTCAATGAGTGCCGGTGTGCTTAATATGCCGGTAGTTGTCAGGGTATCAGTGGGGGCCAAATACGGTGCACAGCATTCCCAAGATTGGACATCAATATGTGCAAATATTCCGGGCCTAAAAATCGTTTACCCCGCTACACCGTATGATGCTAAAGGGTTAATGAATACAGCCTTGATGAGTTCTGACCCTGTAATATACTTTGAAAGCCAAAAAATCTACGACAAAGGGGAACTCTTTTACAAAAGGGGAGTTCCAGAAGGTTATTATGAATTACCTTTAGGTGAACCGGATATTAAAAGGGAAGGAAGGGATATTACCATACTCACAATAGGACCGACTCTTTATGTTGCAATGGAAGCTGCAGAAATATTGCAAGAAAAATATGGTCTTTCCGCTGAAATCATTGATACAAGGTCAATAGTGCCTTTTAATTATGAAAAAGTAATTGAATCGGTGAAAAAGACGGGAAAGGTTTTGCTTACAAGTGATGCCTGTGAGCGGGGCTCAATACTAAATGACTTTGCAACAAATATAACCGCAATGGCTTTTGACTACCTGGATGCACCACCTGTAGTTATAGGTTCAAAAAACTGGATAACCCCTACAGTTGAATTAGAAGAATTTTTCTATCCTCAACCGAGTTGGATTATTGATGCAATCCATGAACGCATTATGCCCATTCATGGCCATATAGCAGAACATAATTTTACTATCAGAGAACAGATTCGAAAAAACAAATCAGGAATTTAAATAGGAGGATATACGTGACAAACGATTTAGAAATCATGATAAAAACCGCTGAACTATACTATTTAGAAGATATGCCCCAAAGGGAAATAGCAGCTAAATTAAATCTTTCGAGACCAAAAGTCTCAAGATTGTTGAAGGCGGCAAGGGAAAACAATCTAATAGAAATAAAAATTAATTATCCGAAAACCATACGGTCTACACTCGAAAAGACTTTTGAACAGGAGTTCGGGCTAAAAGAGGCAATAATCATAAAAAATAACACCGAAGACACCCAAAGGAGTTTTGCCCTAGTAACTGATGCCGCTGCAAGGTATCTTTTAAGAGCTGTAAAGGCCGGCGACACTCTTGGTGTGGCCTGGGGCAGGACACTGAGTGGTGTTGTAGATGCTCTTGGGCTGAACCCAAAGAAAGAAGTTAAAGTAGTCCAGCTCATCGGTAGTCTTGGGCAAAGTGCCGAAAGTGCTAATGAAATTGTCAGGAAAGTTTCTGTCAGCTTCGGTGGGGCTCAAGTGCTTTTGCCAGCCCCTGCTATTGTAGATACGGCAGAGATAAAAGAGGTCATGCTAAAAGATAATACCATCTGTGATGCACTTAGGACCGCAAGATCAGTGGATACTGCCTTAGTAGGTATTGGGAATGTAGGCATAAATTCAAGCTTTTTTCATACAGATTTTATTAAAGAAAAAGATTTGGACATTCTAAAAAAATGTAATGCAGTTGGTGACATATGTGCGCATTTCTTTGATATTGAAGGCAATCTATGCAATTATTTGGATGATAGAGTGATGGCCGTGGAATTTGGAAATTTAAAAAAGATCCCACAAGTCATAGGGGTTGCCTTGGGAAAAGAGAAGGCTGCAGCGATATTAGGGGCCCTAAAAACCCAAATACTCGATGTGCTAATAACTGATGAGCATACTGCCACTTTAATATCAGACAATATAAATTAATGATTGCATTTTAAAAGGTCTCATAAGCAGGACTTTTTAGATATATGTAGAATAATAACTATATAAGGAAATGTAAACATGTCATTACAACCTTACATTATAATACTGAAAGGGGGTGCTAATGTAGTAATCTCCCATCAAATAATCAGATAAGGGGGGATATCTGATCACGTTTTTGTGAGACAGATAGGTCGTTTTAAAACACTAGTACCAAAAACCAGAAAGTATTGAAAGGAGAAAGAAATGAAAAAATTTGTTTCCTTACTTTTGATCGTGTTGATGGTTGGTACACTACTAGTCGGTTGTGGAGGACAAAAGGCTGAAGCTCCGCCTGCGGATGATGGTGAAGAACAAGTAGAAAAAGAACAGTATGAAATCGCAGTCATCATCAAAGCAACAGACTCGGATTTTTGGCAGTATGTTTTGATAGGTGCAGAAAATGCTGCAATAGACAATCCAGATATAAATGTGACTACATATGGGCCCCCATCTGAAGCTGACATAGACAAGCAAGTCGCTATACTCGAAGATGTCATAAGCACAAAACCCGATGCTATAGTTATATCTTCCACAAGCTCAGATGCAACAGTACCGGCATTGGAGAAAGCATATGATGAAGGAATTGTGATTATAACAATTGACAATAAAGTAACAACAGATAAGGTACATTCCTTCTTGGCTACAGATAACTTAGAGGCCGGTGGAAAAGCTGCCCAAAAACTGGTTGAAGAACTCGAAGCCAAAGGTGTTCCCCTTGAAGGTAAAGTGGGCCTTATCAGTGCCATGGCAGGTGTACAGGTGCTAACAGATCGGGACAAGGGGTTTGCAGATAAACTGAACGAGCTCGCACCGGGTATTGAACTTCTTCCAACAAGGTACGTTGATAATGATGTGCTAAAAGCAGTATCTGCAGCAGAAGACCTACTCACAGCTCATGATGATATAATCGGGTTTTTTGCGGATAACAACCAAACAGGTGATGGCCTTGCACGAGTCATAGAAGAGCGAAATCTCCATGATGAGATCGTCGCAGTGGCTTTCGACTCAGATCCCGAAGAAATCAATGCTCTTAGAAGTGGTGCACTTAAAGGTTTGATTTTGCAGGACCCATATGGAATGGGATACGATGGTGTGATGAGTGCATATGATGCTATAAATGGGAAAACCTTAGACGAATATATCAATACTGGATCAACAGTAGTGACTAAGGAAAATATGGACGATGAAGACATAAAAGGACTATTGGATCCCACATTGAAAAAGAAATAGATCTGCTTTCACAAAAAATAGGGGAAAGGTGCTCACCTTTCCCCTATAAAAAAGGGGTTGTGTTATGGTTCAGGATGAAATTGTAAAAATGGAGGGCATCTCCAAGGAATTTCCTGGGGTTAAGGCACTTTCTGGAGTGAATTTAACATTAAAAAAAGGCGAAGTCCACGCCATTGTGGGAGAAAACGGTGCCGGGAAATCCACCCTTATAAAAATTCTCATGGGTGCATATCAAAAAGATGAAGGCAAAATATACATAGAAGGCAAGGAAGTTGAAATAACAAACCCCATACAGGCAAGAGGATTAGGCCTTG
>CAYMGK010000088.1:0-7700 GCA_964389965.1 uncultured Clostridia bacterium
GCTTGGCTGCAGCGGCTTTTCAAGAACTAACAGGAGTTGTGCTTATACCTGGCATGGCACCTATTATGGATGGTCTTGAGATAATAGGGCAAATAGGTATTGTGTTATTAGGTACATTTCCTATATTGACTTTACTTGTTAAAGCCCTCGAAAAACCACTAAATGCCGTAGGTGAAAAGCTCGGAATGAATGCAACTGGAGCTGCAGGCATAGTATTTACTCTTGCAAACAGTATCCCTGTATATAAAATGATGAAAGATATGGACAATAGGGGAAAAGTGATAAACACAGCATGGCTCGTGCCAGCGACCGCAGCCTTAGGTGACCATTTGGGCTTTACGGCCGGTGTCAGGCCGGATATGATAACACCCGTAGTAGTAGGAAAACTTTCTGCCGGTGTATTAGCTATAGTATTTGCCACTTGGGCATGTAGGGACCTAAGTAATGAAATCAAACAGAGCGAAGAATTAAAGTCTGAGAAACTGGCTAGCAGTTCATAAACCGAAGATCAAAAAAAGGAGGAACCTTAAATGACAAAGAAGTATTTCTTGGGTTTAGATCAAGGGACTACTGGTACAACAGCATTGATTCTGGATGAAAATTGGAACATCCACTCACAGGTTAATTGTGAGCATAAGCAATACTATCCTAGACCGGGGTGGGTTGAACATGACCCTATGGAAATTTGGCAAAAGACTAAAGAAGCCGTAGGGAAGGCACTTAAAGAAGGGAAAATAGGTATAAAAGACTTAAAAGCAATAGGGATTGATAATCAGGGTGAAACTGTTTTAGTTTGGGATAAAAAAACCGGCATACCAGCATATAACGCCATTGTGTGGCAGGACCGGCGTACCTCTGAGGCGGCAGACCGGCTAAAAGAAGAATGGGGAGATGTTATTAAGGAAAAGACTGGTCTGGTTGTTGATTCGTACTTTTCTGCCCTTAAAATAAAATGGATACTTGACAATGTAGAAAATGCCAAGGAAAGAGCGGAAAAAGGCGAACTAATTGCGGGGACAGTTGATGCATGGCTTATATGGAAAATGACGAATGGTAAACTTCACATGACAGATTATGCTACTGCTTCTCGCACAATGCTCTTAAATATACATGAAGGCAAATGGGATAAGGATATATTGAATAGGCTTGAAATACCGGAAAAAATGTTGCCTAAAATAAATTCATCGAGTATGTTATACGGTTACACAGAGCCGGAATGTTTTCTTGAGGGCAAGGTTGCAATATCCGGGAATATAGTTGACCAACAGTCGGCTTTATTCGGGCAAGCTTGTTTTAAACCGGGCAATGTTAAAACTACTTACGGAACCGGCTGTTTTATGCTTATGAACACAGGCCACAAAATAGTGGATTCTGCCAATGGTCTACTGACTACAGTGGCCTGGGGTCTTGAAGATAAGATGAGCTTTGCTTTGGACGGAGGCGTATACATAACCGGTGCTGCAATTCAATGGCTACGGGACGGTTTAGGGATAATCGCCAGTGCTAAAGAAACAGAGTCCATTGCAAATTCCGTTGAAGATACCGGTGATGTATATTTTGTACCGGCATTTACGGGGCTTGCAGCTCCTTATTGGGACCAATATGCACGAGGTATGATGATAGGAATGACAGGTGGAACAACAAAAGCTCATATAGTTAGGGCAACACTAGAAAGCATAGCTTTTCAAGTAAATGAGAATTTGAAAGTAATGCGCAAGGACTCCGGTATCCCCATTGATGTAATGAGAGTAGATGGAGGGCCTGTAAATAACGGTTTCTTGATGCAATTTCAAGCCGATATTTTAGGGATTCCAGTGGATGTTCCTGTTATTACAGAAACTACTGCTCTAGGGGCGGCTTATTTAGCCGGTCTTGGCGTAGGGGAATTTTCAAGTCTTGATGAAATTGCGGAAAAATGGAAATTAGCAAAAAGGTATGAGCCTAAAATGGATGAGGACAAACGTCAGTACTTATGCGAACGCTGGGAAAAGGCAGTGGAGCGCGCCAGGAACTGGGCAGAAAAATAAATAAGAATTTAAAGAAAGTAGGTAGACTAGGGCGGGGCGACTGTTTAGCGAACAGTCACCCGCCAATTGTGTGCCGAATGCTTCAATTTGAGAAAGGGGTCTTAGTAATGTCTATTATGGATGTAGTTATAATAGGGGCAGGTGTTTTGGGAACAGCTATTGCAAGGGAGTTATCGCGTTATAAATTAAAAATTATGGTGATTGATAAAAATGAAGATGTTGGTGGGGATGCTTCAAAATCAAACAGTGGTATTGTTCATACAGGTTATGATGCTATCCCCGGGACATTGGAATCCAAGCTTGTAGTTGCAGCTAATCCAATGTATGACAAATTGTCAAAAGAGCTGGATGTTCCTTTTAGCAAATGTGGCGCGATATTAGCAGCAGTGTCTCAGGAAGAGTATAAGCTCCTGCCGGAACTCTTTAGAAAGTCCCATGAAAACGGAGTATATGATGTGGAATTGGTTACAGCAGGGCAGGCAAAAAAATTAGAACCTAATATTACGCCGAAAGTAAAAGGTGGAATATATATCCCAAGAGAAGGCATTGTAGATCCCTTTGCATTAGTTGTAGCCTATGCGGAAAATGCTGCTATGAACGGGGTTGAGTTTAGACTCTCTACAAAGGTTTTAGACATTAGTATAGAAAACGGAAAAGTAAAGAAAATTATTACAAACAAAGGGGATATCGCCACAAAATTTGTGATAAACGCAGCAGGCTTATATTGTGACGATATAGCAAAGATGGTAGGGCAGTGTGACTTTACCGAACATCCGAGAAAAGGTCAGTTTTTCATCCTTGAAAAAGATATCGACTATAACATTGACAAGATATTATTACCGGTACCAACAGCGCATTCCAAAGGAAAGCTTGCCTCACCTACTACCCATGGTAATATGTTGGTTGGTCCCACTGCTGAAGACTTAGAAGATAAGCAAGATCACTCAGTTACTTCAGAGGGATTGGAAGAAATAATTGAAAGTGTGCGGCGTTTGCTTCCTCAAGTATCTCCAAAAGACACGATAGTCCAGTACTGTGGTCTAAGACCAGTAAGAACTCCTGAAGGTTATTATATTGGAGCCTCTAACGAAATAAAAGGATATGTGGGAGTTACTGGAGTCCGTTCAACAGGTGTTACTGCTTCGGCTTCTATTGCTAGGTACATTGTAGATATTCTTGATGACGAAGGTTTAAAGTTACAATTAAAAGAGAATTTTAATCCTTATCGAGTCGGGATTAAAAAATTTAGTGAATTGTCCTTGAAAGAAAAAGATGAATTAATCAAACAAAATCCCCTTTATGGTCATGTGATTTGCCGCTGTGAAACGGTCACTGAGGGCCAGATAGTGGACGCTGTACATAGACCAATTGGTGCAAAATCTCTAGATGCGATAAAGCGTAGGTTGTGGGCAGGAGCAGGTAGATGTCAAGGTGGTTTTTGTAGCCCTAGGGTTGTTGAAATTCTCGCAAGGGAATTAAAGGTTTCACCAAGTGATATAACAAAACATCAAGAGGGGTCTGAGATTCTCCATGGCCCTAATAGATTGGGGGATTAGCCATGTATGAAGCTAATTATGATGTTGTGGTAATTGGAGCCGGACCTGCAGGACTTGCCGCAGCCATAGAAGCAAAAAAGGTTGGCACACAAAAAGTACTCTTAATAGAACGAGACCACGCCTTAGGGGGAATATTACAACAATGTATACACCCCGGTTTTGGGCTGCATATTTTTGACGATGAACTTACAGGTCCCGAATATGCTTACAGATTCATAAAACAAATTGAGCCTATGGGAATAAAAATATTATTAAATACAATGGTCCTTGAAATTGATAAAGATAGTAAGAGACTACATGCAGTAAGTAATGAAAAAGGTGTATGCAATATAGGGTACAAATCACTGATATTGGCCATGGGGTGTAGGGAGCGAACTCGTGGAGCCATAGCAATACCGGGAACCCGACCTTCGGGGATATTTACAGCCGGTACCGCCCAAAGGTATATAAACATACAGGGCTATAAGGTTGGTAAAAGATTTGTTATTCTTGGTTCCGGAGACATAGGAATGATTATGGCAAGGAGGCTTACTTTGGAAGGTGCCGAAGTTGAGGCTGTAGTGGAAATCATGCCATTTTTATCAGGCCTTACACGGAATAAAGTACAGTGCCTAGATGATTTCGAAATACCCCTATACTTAAAGCACACAATTGTAGATGTAAAGGGCCAAAACAGAGTGGAGAAAGTAATTGTGGCAAAAGTTGATGAAGACTTAAACCCCATAAAAGGTACTGAATGGGAAGTACATTGTGATTCCTTACTTCTATCTGTAGGCCTCATACCTGAAAACGAACTTTCGAAGAAATGTCAAATACAATTAAACCCGGTTACGGGTGGTCCAATAGTGAACCAAAACATGGAATCATCAGTAAAGGATATATTTGCATGTGGTAATGTTGTGCATGTGAATGATCTAGTTGATAATGTAACTATTGAAAGTCAAATAGCCGGTATGTATGCTGGGTTTAGCGCTTTGGGAAGGGACTTTAGTGTCAAAAAGATTGTTAACTGCATTCCCGGAGATGGCATAAGATATATAGTGCCGCAAAAAATTGAATTGACTGATGACACAAAGGATGTAACTGTATTTTTCAGAGTGAAAGAACCAGCAAGGGCTGTTATCCTTGAGCTGGTATCAAATGGGCAGACTTTGGCAAGAATGAGAAAACAGAAAGTTAATCCAGGTGAAATGGAAAAGATGAAAATAAAAACTCAAATCACAGATAAATTGGGTGATGAGGTTTCGATTAGGGTGGTGGAGGTGAAGGACAGGTGAAACAAACCGTTACTTGTATAATATGTCCTATTGGCTGTGAAATAAAAGTAACAGGCAAAGGCAAAGACATTGATAAGGTAGAAGGTTATGAATGTAAAAAAGGCATACAATATGCTATTGATGAGTTCATTGATCCAAGAAGGATTTTGACAACCACAGTTAAAATAAAAGGGAGTAGGCTTCCTGTTATTCCAGTAAGAAGTGATAAACCGCTACCCAAAAACCTACTTTTCAGATGTATGGATATTTTAAAAGAAGTTATTGTAGAAGCACCTACAGAGATGGGCCAAATTGTATTTGAAAACATATTGAATACAGGTGTTAATATCATAACGACTAGCTATTCGGAAAGTTAAAGTCCCTCACACTACCGCTTTGCAAGAGAAAATATAAACAAACCCCCGATTAAGTCCGGGGGTTTGGCCTTTTGGTTTATGGTTTCTGGGACTTGATATTTATTCCTGAACTTATAGTAAATTACTTAGCTGAGTGTGGATACTTTCTATACGCGATAGTATAAACGACATCCTACCCTGAAAACCACCTTGACCGTAATCTTTGCAATACTGAACCATCCTTTTTATGTCCCCTTCATCTAACAAAAGTGTTTGAGTCTTAGCGGAATACTGCTCCTGTAATTTTTTGATGAAGCTTTGAAAGCCCCCCTGGCCCCTTGGTTTTTTGAGAATTGGCTCCATATCCTTAGGGCGCATATTCTTAATGCAAATTTCATACAACTTCTTTCCCCTCCCCAACAGTTTTAATTTTAGATAGCTTTTCAACCGCAGCTCTAATTCGCCTATTTCCAATATTAACATAATTGCTATCAATTTCAAAGCCAATAAAATTAACCCCAAGCTTTACAGAGGCTAGTGCGGTTGAGGCTACACCCATAAAAGGGTCAAGAACAATATCCGTGTTAGACAGGCCATGGAGGCGAATGCACATTTCCGGGAGCTTAGTTGGAAAAATGCATGGGTGAGGCCTTGATTTAGTTATAGTATCATATGGTATAAACCTGCAATTGCCCCTATCCCTTAATTTATTATTTGACCTCCACCGGGTCTGGTTGGTTTTATCCTTATATTCAACACCTATTGATAGTTTATCTAATTTAATACGCCCTGATTTTGTAAAATGAAAAATATACTCATGACAGTTATTTAGATAACGAGGACTATTAACGGGTTTAAAATGTCCTATTGTGTTTTCAGATGAAACCGCAATGGATTTTATCCAATGGATTGTGTTTTGTAAACTGAGTATTTTCGAGCATTTGCTAGCAATCTGTAAAGGCCACATCGCATCAGACGGTCTACACCCGAGGTTAAGGAAAAGTGAACCATCTTTTTTTAAGACTCTGCGAATTTCATTTAACACTTCTTTAATCCAGTTTAAATACTCATTTTTGGTTTTGTTATCATCATATAGACTGTAGTCCTTTCCCATCAAATCCGTGCTATATCATTTGTACCATTTTAGTAGTAATAGTACAAATGCAATCAAAGTAAAGTACTGGCCAAAACCAACACTTAAGCATTGTTATCTGGGTGATGCACCGTTTGATACGGTATTACTATAGACTTTACTGCTTACCCAAGGGAGCATAAGGTCCCGGGTCTTTACCTGGAGTTTGTTACTTTTTTGGAAAAATGATAAATCCCAACAATAAAGTTGCAAATATCAGCAACAAGGGGAGAAACAGCCTGGCATCAAAAACAACAATATTACCAAAGCCAAATAAATCCTTTAAAAAAATCACTAAATAAATAATCACACCAACTATAATTACATCATAAACATATTGCAATTTTATTTTAGACGTTTTTGACTTAACTTCTTTGTCTGCCCTGAAAGCATCCCGAGCCTTTTCTCTTTCATACTCCTCAACAAAAATTCTCTTTTGCTCACTATTCAATCTTAGCCACCCCCAATAAATTAGTATGAAGGGAGGTCAAAAATAGAACAACGAGGCTCTTTAATTTCCCCTTACAAAACCCGCCCTCATAGCTCAATTATAAAACGTTTTTAAGCCACCACATAGCGTATAAATAAAGCCAAACCCTATAAATGGCCGCAGTATGGTCATCAAATCGGGGGAGGGTCTTTATCTTCTTTACGCCGGCTATTAAATGTATATGAGCTAAGGATGGCCGATGCTCGAAAAAGGCTCTAGAACGGCCATTTCTAATACTTTATCATCTTTTAGGGTATCGGGATGCTCTCTAAAAATGTAGCCTAATATATAATTAGCAATTATATAAACCATAGCACTATCCTGAGGTTAGTTTTTCAGGGGCCTGTGTCACATATGTTTGACTTCTCTACACTCCTAAGAGCTACAATAGTCATGGTTAGAGTTTGAGAAAAAGGTAAATTTAATGTAACATAATAAGGAGGGGAAAATAGATATAAAACAGGGCTCACAAATGCACCTGTATAAAAAATCGCTATGAATTATAAATTGGTATTTTAATACTGAGTTACAATGATTTAAGTTGAGGTCTCGGGAATATGAGGATAATAAAATCGGATTTACAGGCAGTCGCAGTAAAACAAAAACAATACCCACAAGATGATTTGCCGGAAATCGCCTTTGCAGGCAGATCCAATGTGGGCAAATCATCATTTATTAATAGTATGCTAAATAGAAGAAATTTGGCAAGAACTAGTAATAAACCCGGAAAGACCAAGACAATAAACTTTTATATAATAAATGATGATTTTCGGTTTGTAGACCTACCAGGGTATGGGTACGCAAAGGTGCCGGAAGCAGAACAGGTAAAATGGAGCAATATGATAGAAGAATATCTCAGCATAAGGGAAAACTTAAAAGAAAT
>CAYMGK010000089.1:0-7646 GCA_964389965.1 uncultured Clostridia bacterium
CAAATATGAGTTTGAAAAAAGCACTCAAGTAGTGGAACAAATTATACGGCCGACAGGCCTTGTAGACCCGGAAGTTAAAGTTCGACCGGTTAAAGGTCAGATAGATGATCTAATATGGGAGATAAAACTTAGGGCGAAAAAAGACCGGCGTACACTTGTAACGACTTTAACAAAGCGCATGGCTGAAGACCTTACCGATTATTTAAAAGAGGCCGGTATTCTTGTAAGGTACTTGCACTCAGAAATACACACTTTAGAGCGACTTCAAATACTCAGGGATCTTAGAATAGGAAAATTCGACTGCCTTGTAGGTATCAACTTACTAAGGGAAGGGTTGGACCTGCCGGAAGTTTCTTTGGTAGCTATTTTAGATGCAGACAAGGAAGGGTTCTTGCGCTCCGAAACTTCACTTATTCAGACAATAGGTAGGGCAGCAAGAAATATAGAAGGAAAAGTTATAATGTATGCTGACACTATAACCAAATCCATGGCCAGGGCAATAAGCGAGACCAACCGTAGGCGAAAAATTCAGCTTGATTACAATAAAAAGCACGGTATAATTCCTACAACCGTCAAAAAAGCAGTGAGAGATGTGATAGAAGCTACAAAAGTTGCGGAAGGCCAAGCCGATTACTTACCTGATAAAGATGTAACCAAAATGAATAAAAAAGAACTCAAGGCATTAGTGGAAGACCTTGAACGACAGATGAAAGTAGCGGCGAAAGGTCTAGAGTTTGAAAAAGCCGCTGAACTCAGGGATCTAATATTTGAGATAAAGGCGGAGTCTTTCAGTGTTATTAAACGAAGTCCAGTTTAGGGTAAACAACATCAACAATTCGGACATTTTATGTAAAACAAAGAGGGATTTAAATTAATGGATAAGATAATAATCAAAGGTGCAAGGGAACACAACCTTAAAAATATAGATGTTACAATTCCAAGGGATAAACTAGTGGTAATAACAGGTCTTTCTGGGTCAGGTAAGTCCACATTGGCTTTTGATACAATATATGCCGAAGGTCAGCGGCGTTACGTGGAATCTCTTTCTGCTTATGCCCGACAGTTTTTAGGGCAAATGGAAAAACCCGATGTAGACTATATTGAGGGTTTGTCTCCTGCTATTTCTATTGATCAAAGGTCAACAAGCAAAAACCCCCGTTCTACAGTTGGAACTGTTACCGAGGTCTATGACTACCTCAGATTACTATTCGCCCGTATAGGCAAGCCCCACTGCCCTAATTGTGGTAAAGAAATATCACAACAAACAGTTGACCAGATGGTCGATAAAATAATGGAATTACCCGAGAGAAGTAGAATTCAAATACTGGCGCCAGTTGTACGAGGAAGGAAGGGTGAACACCAGAAGTTATTTGAAAACATCAAAAAAAGCGGTTTTGTTCGAGTGAGAGTAGATGGAGAATTGCGGGAAGTCAGTGAAGAAATTGAGCTGGAAAAAAACAAAAAACACAGCATAGAAATTGTAGTAGACCGAATTATCATAAAACAGGGAGTCGAGTCAAGACTTGCCGATTCCATAGAATTGGCCCTAGCACAAGCTAAGGGTTTGGTGATCGTAGATATCATTGGTGAGCAGGAGATATTGTTTTCACAGAACTTTGCTTGTGCGGATTGCAATATAAGCCTTGAAGAACTTACTCCACGGATGTTTTCTTTTAACAGTCCTTATGGTGCTTGTCCTACATGTAGTGGTTTGGGAATTAATATGGAAATAGATCCAGAGTTGGTAATACCCGATAGGGAAAAATCGGTTGCCGAAGGTGCAATAGCCCCTTGGAATAACACCCCGGAGAGTTACTATTACCAGATGCTTGAAGCTGTATTCGATCATTATGGAGAAAACATTAAAACGCCCATAAAGGATTTGCCCGAAAAAATAGTGGATATTATTCTATTTGGTTCCAAAAAAGAAGTTATTGAATTTCGGTATAAGAGTCGTTTTCGAAAAAGGACCAGGCATTACAGAGGATATTTTGAAGGTGTTGTAAACAATCTCAAACGGCGCTATCAAGAGACAAACTCCAGTTACTCACGAGAGGGAATAGAAGAGTATATGAGCAATAAAGCCTGCCCTGATTGCAATGGAGCGAGGCTAAAGCCGGAAAGTTTGGCAGTGACTGTAGATGACAAATCAATTGCCCAGATCACCGCTCTTTCCATTCGCGAGGCCCTTGTTTTCTTTAAAGAGCTTTCGCTTACATCCCGAGAAGAAATGATTGCACATCAGGTCCTCAAGGAAATCCGAAACAGACTGCAGTTTTTATCAGATGTGGGTCTTGACTATCTCACACTTGCCCGCGCATCAGGAACTCTTTCAGGTGGTGAATCCCAGAGAATTAGGCTTGCAACCCAAATTGGTTCACGCTTGATGGGCGTTTTATATATATTAGACGAACCAAGTATTGGGCTACACCAGCGTGATAATGACAGACTGTTAAAAACTTTGAAGGATTTGCGGGATTTGGGCAATACGGTAATAGTTGTGGAACACGATGAAGCCACTATGAGGGCTGCTGATTATATCATAGATATTGGCCCTGGTGCCGGTGAGCATGGTGGTGAAATTGTCGCCTGTGGACCTGTAGATGTCATAGAAAACAGTAAAGGTTCTGTTACAGGTCAGTATCTCAGCGGTAGAAAGCAGATCCCGGTTCCAACTATAAGACGAAAGCCCGGGAAAGAGTGGTTAAAGTTAAAAGGGTGTAGAGAACACAATTTAAAAAATATCAATGTAAAGATACCCCTGGGGTTGTTCACATGTGTCACTGGTGTTTCCGGGTCAGGAAAAAGCACTTTAGTCAACGAGATTTTATATAAAGCCTTAAGAGAAAAACTTTACAGATCCCGCAGCAGTCCGGGAGCTTTCGATAAAATACTTGGTATAGAACAGATAGAAAAAGTTATCAACATAGATCAATCTCCTATTGGAAGGACGCCTCGATCCAACCCGGCCACATATACAAATGTATTTACAGATATACGTGAAGTATATTCGATGACACAGGAATCAAGAATGCGAGGGTATAAACCGGGAAGATTTAGTTTCAATGTGAGTGGTGGCCGCTGTGAAGCATGTAAAGGTGATGGCATAATAAAAATAGAAATGCATTTTCTTGCAGATATCTATGTGCCCTGTGAAGTGTGTAAGGGCAAGCGCTATAACAGGGAAACCCTTGAAGTAAAATACAAAGGGAAAACAATTGCTGATATTCTTAACATGACAGTTGAAGAAGCTTTAAAGTTTTTCAAAAACATACCTAGAATAAGGCGAAAACTTGAAACCCTTAGAGATGTGGGCCTTGGCTATATAAAACTGGGCCAGCCTTCTACTACTTTATCAGGTGGTGAAGCCCAAAGGGTAAAACTATCTACTGAACTTTCCAAGCGCAGTAGTGGCAATACCATTTACATCCTGGACGAGCCTACAACAGGTCTACATGCTGCAGATATCAGAAAACTGTTAGATGTGCTTCAAAGACTTGTAGAAGGCGGGAATACTGTTATAGTGATTGAGCACAACTTAGATGTGATAAAAACCGCCGATCACATAATCGATCTTGGTCCTGAAGGTGGTGACAGAGGTGGTGAGATAATAGCCACTGGTTCTCCGGAAGAACTAGCAAAGATCTCACACTCTCATACAGGTAAATTCTTGAAAAGAGCTTTATACTTATAAAATACAAGGAAATGCAAGACTATAAGATAAAGTAGTGTGAAAGATGCATTAGGCGGGCATTCGGTGAAACGCTGAATTGCCCAAGGTCTTTCGCACAGTGAAGGCTTGAGGTCCGAGCTGACACCTTTCACGGGCCCTTGAATTGTCATATGTGATATGATAATATATATTAAACATTTAACAATATGCCGAAGTGGTGGAATTGGCAGACGCGCTAGATTCAGGGTCTAGTGGGCTATGGCCTGTGCGGGTTCGAATCCCGCCTTCGGCACCAGGAGTAAAAGTCAGATGTAGAGTTTGGGTGATATGTTCCAAACTCTATTTTTGTATAATGCTTTTGTTAGATTTGCGGTCATTCAGTGCTATATTATTATAACAGTATAGTGGCTAGTGTTTCGGGTATATATAATTTGCAGGTAATAGAAACTTAGACTGTAAGCATACAAATAAAAATAATATTATCGAGGTGTTGATATGGATTTTAGGCAGATTGAATCTTTAGTGGCGATAGTAAAACATGGCAGCTTTACTAAGGCGGCAGAGGAACTTTATCTCAGTCAACCAACCTTGACCGGTCATATTCAGGCCATAGAAAATGAACTTGGGACCATTTTATTTAATAGAAACGGTAAAACAGTCACTTTAACTGAAGCCGGGAAAATCATGTATAATTATGCTATTAATATGTTAAACATGAGAGAGCAGGCCCTTTATTCTATGACCCGGTATAAAGGCAGGTTTGAGGGGGAACTAGTCATAGCATCTAGCACCATTCCACAAGGATATTTGCTTCCTAGTATGTTAGCAAGCTTTAGCCGAAAATATCCTGATATAAGATATATTATAAAGCAGTTTGATAGCAAGGGAGTTATTGATACGATTATTTCCGGAAGTATAGATTTTGGTTTCGTCGGAACAAGTAATTTATTTTCGGGCCTGGAAATGCTAAAGTTATGTGAGGATTGTCTTGTGCTTATTACACCTAATAAAGGAAAATACAAAAAACACGAAGAAGATTCAGTGTTCTGGAATCAAATAAAAAATGAGAGATTTATACTCAGGGAAGGGGGTTCTGCCACTAGGGGACTGTTATTAAAAGCCCTTGAACAAAAAGGAATAGATGTAAAAAATTTAAATGTAGTTGCGAGCATAGAAAATCCTAACACAATAAAGCAGTGTGTAAAGGAAGGGCTAGGTGTTGCTGTAGTATCAAAAATGTCAGTTTCA
This sequence comes from uncultured Clostridia bacterium, assembly GCA_964389965.1. Lineage (GTDB taxonomy): Bacteria > Bacillota > Thermosediminibacteria > Thermosediminibacterales > Tepidanaerobacteraceae > DUNY01. The sequence continues at coordinate 4,922 of CAYMGK010000089.1, forward strand.
GTAGAGGAACAGGTAGGATCATTAAAAAGCTTTTATATTTCAGATCTAGACCTTAGGCGGGGATTTTATTTTATAAGCCATAAAAACAGGGTCCTCAACCCAGTGTCAAGAGCATTTCGGGAATTTGTCAAGGAGTATTTTAATACTCCCTCTCCATGAACTCTAACTGTTCTTTGATATCTGTGAGGTTGGTTCTATATGAATATCTATGTAGTGAACTCCCGGAAATTCCTTTTTAATCTTTTCCTCGATGTCATGATGTAATTTATGGGCTTTACCTATGGTCATCAAAGGATCGACCATTATATCAAGGTCAAGGGAAAAATCATCTTCACTGCCCCGAGAGCGAACGCTGTGGCAATCTAAAACATCTTCGAATTTCAAAACCAAGTCCACTACATCTTTTGGATTTACTACAGCCGCATCACACAGAACTTTGCTGGATTTTATTAAAATATCAATTGCTGCCTTTATAATTACAATGGATATTACAAATGAAATAATAGGGTCAAGAATAGGATAGCCAAGCCTTACGGCAATTAGGCTTAGTATAACGGATAGGGAAACATATACATCACTTTTTGTATGAATGGCATCGGATAATAAAATATCGCTTGAGAGTTTTTTACCTTCGCGGGTTTCGTAAATTATGACGAAGATATTTATAACTATTGTAAAAAACATTACAATAAAACCGTATATGTCAACATGTGGTGCGATCGGATTTGCCAATTTTGTTATACCGCTTTTTATGATGTTTATGCTTACAACAAATAAAAGCAAGGCTATTCCTATAGTAGTAAATGTCTCGAATTTTTTATGCCCATAGGGATGGCATTCATCAGGGGGTTTTGCCGCCATGGCCGTTCCTACAAGACCTACAATATTTGAACCGGCATCAGAAAAGGAATGAAATCCGTCTGCAACCATACTAGCCGATGATATTATATAACCCACCACAAGCTTCATTATCGAAACGACTATGTTTAAACCGAGAATAACCCAAAGTACTTTGTTTATTTTTTTAATTCTGTTGCTATTTTCTTCTGTGTCCATTTGTATTGCCCTCCAGGATATATTATGGTCTCACATCTAATTTAATGTCAATGAATTATACCATATTTGGATAAGTAAAATCGCGAAAGGGGCAGACATATATGTCCGCCCCTTAAATAATAATCTAATAAGTTCATAAAAGATGTAATGTAAAAACCCAGCGTAAAACTAATCAATTATTCAAAAAGGATAATTCCTAAGGCCTCATAAGTAGCTGAATCTACATTTCCGGAGGGATCAAGGTCATTTGCTTTTTGGAATTCTATAATGGCTTCCCTAGTTTTATCTCCAAATGCTCCGTCATAATTGCCATCGTAAAAACCATGACCTGCTAAACGTTTTTGTACTTCTACTACATCAGATCCTTTTGAACCTAAGGTAAGGGGATGGAAGCCAAAAGTGAATGGTCCATCTACCCCTCCTACTATAAATACCTTAGTCCCGATTTTCACCCATTCATATACTTGCTCAACATGGGCGTTGTGCATTCGTATACACCCGCCGGATTCAAAAGCCCCGACACTCCAAGGCTTGTTGGTACCATGAATTCCATATATACCCCAAGGCACACTTAGCCTCATCCAACGTGAGCCAAAACCTTCACCCCAGGCATCTTTTTGAGTTATAGTAAATAGACCTATGGGTGTTGGTGTATTGAATTTACCAACTGCTATTGGAAATTCTTTAAAAGGTTCATCCCCATCTAAAACCACTAACTTTCGCTCAAGAGCAAATATAACCAGTGCAACTTTGCCTTGGGGCTTTTCTGTACCTATATTTGCCGCAGGTTGCTCAAAAATTTCCGCAAGTCTATCAAAAGACTTAGGGCCAAAAATGCCATCAACAGAAAGGGCCTCGGCAGATTGAAAGTCTTTCACACTTTTAACAGTGTTTTCATCATATACTCCATTGATCGGACCGTCATAATAACCTATGTTCCTTAATTGAGATTGTATTTCTTCCACATCTTTGCTTACCATATTTGGGTGTTGCAATTTCAAGTACTGAACATTTCCACATGAGCAGGGAGGTATTGCATTAGTATTATTTGGCAATAAAAATACAGCTGTAATTAAAAGCAGGGCTATTTTTGTTTTCATGCATATATCACCTCATACTCATATTTTTTATTGCTTTATGGCTCTAATACGGCACTTAACAAATTGCATATATGAGAATATAGTTATGGTATGTGTAAAGGCAGGCCCACTCTATTGAATTTTATCGGAATGTTGAGAAACATATTGATTTATATCTTGGTACTTGTCGAGCATGTCAGCATCTTCTGAAAAGGTTGCTACTTGATCGCGAATTACAGTAATATGCTTTTCTTCTGCTTTTGCCAAATCGGCAAAAAGTGCCGCTGTTTGGGTATCCTGGTGGTCCTGTGCTTCACGCATGTATCTGATATATTGGATTAAAGCCTGCTCTTTCTGATGCAATACTTCTTCTAAACACTTTAAGGTCTGCATATACGAATCCTCCTACTGTTTCTATAGTTTTACCATTAAAAAAGCAAAATATTATATAGAATCCCTAATAGTGTTTGCATAAATAAAAAAAATAAACCGAAAAGAAGTCCAAGTAAACTGCTTGAAATTTTGATATAGATATGCTAATATAATGGTGCACCTACGCCGAAGTGGTGGAACTGGCAGACGCGCTGGAC
>CAYMGK010000090.1:0-7568 GCA_964389965.1 uncultured Clostridia bacterium
TTTTCCTCAATGTTCTTTCATTGAAATAACTACTTTTCTATAGGGTTCCCTACCAATGCTTCTTGTAATTATTCTCCTGTCTTCCTGTAGTGCAGTATGTATTATCCGACGCTCATTGGGATACATCGGTTCAAGTGTAATACTTCGCTTGGTTTCCTTCACTTTATCGGCTATTCGCATTGCAAGGCGCTCTAAAGTACCTTCCCTTTTCTTACGGTAGTTTTCCGCATCTAATATTACTCTTACGAAATCCTGTGAGCTGTTATTTACCACTATAGATGTAAGATATTGAAGTGCATCAAGAGTACTTCCATGTTTGCCTATAATTAACCCGGCAGTCTCACTTTCAATTTCTAGTTTAAGAACATTTGACTTAAAAGAACTTGTAATTTTTACATGACTGTCAATGAAGTTTAAGAGATTTTCTAAAAATTCATTGGCTATTTCTTCAGGACCGGGTTTTACTGTAACTTTAACCTGGGCCATTTTAGATAAAAAACCTAAAATCCCCTTATTCCCTTCATCTAAAATTTCCACATCTACTTGATCCCTTGTAACTTCCAATTCATCTAAAGCCGACTGAATAGCTTCATCCACAGTCCTTGCCTCTTTTTTCAATACTCTCATTTCATTTTACATCCTTCCCGGCGCTAGCTTGTGGACGTGTAAACACCAGTTGTTGGGCAATCTGGAAAGTATTACTTATAACCCAGTACAACGCCAAGCCTGCCGCAAATTTCAACGCAAACCAACCAATCATAAGTGGCATAATAATACTCATAGAAGGATTGGGATTTTCCGCACCTGCAGGTGTGGCAATTTTAGTCTGCAAGTAGGTTGTAGCCGCGGCCAGAATGGGTAATATGTACGTTGCATCAGGTATACTTAAATCAGTAATCCATAAAAAACTCGCTCCACCAAAGTCATAATTCTGAAAAACTCTAAACAATGCTATTATAAATGGAAATTGAATAAGTAAAGGTAGGCAGCCTCCCATTGGGTTGATTTTATTTTCTTGATATAGCTTCATTATCTCTTGGTTGAGCCTTTCTTTATCATGTTTGTACTTTTCCTGAAGCTTTTTTTGGAGTGGAGCTATTTCCTGCATTCTCTTCATGGAATTAATTTGCATGAAACTAAATGGCAGTAGGACAAGTTTAATTAAAATAGTCAGCAGTATAATCGCAATACCATAACTGTTTGTGTAGCCGAAAATCAGGTCCATTAGCTGTTTCATCACATCTTGAAAAAAGGCCATTGGTTGATCCCCCTTGTATTCGTTAATTTAGTTAATTTATATGGGGTCATATCCTCCGGGATTAAGGGGATGGCATTTCAGAATACGCCTCAATGCTTTAAAACCTCCGGAAACCATCCCATATTTTTCTATGGCAAGTAGGGCGTAATCAGAACATGTGGGATAAAATCTACAGCTTTTAGGCTTTAATGGGGAAATATATTTTTTATAAAACAGTATTAGTACAATTATAAGCCTTTTTGCCATTGTATATGCGCCCTCTCTTTAATAGATTTTTTATTTCCCTTTTCATTTTCCCATACTGTAAATCCACTGATAAAGGCCTAACTACAAATACGATATCCCAACCATCCCTTATAAAATCATAGTTTAAACGGATGATTTCTTTTATTTGCCGTTTTATCCTATTCCTTACTACGCTTTTCCCCACTTTTTTCGATACAGAAACACCCAGACGTGTATAACCCAAACTGTTTTTTTTTATGTACATAGTAAAAAAAGGGCTGGTCCAACGCCTTCCCGCTCTGTAGACACTTTTAAATTCAAAATTTTTTGTCAATCTCAAGGATTTTTGCAAAATTACATCCTCCAACGGAAAACCGTTTAAAAAGCATCCGAAGCCTCCACAAGATTAGGCAGTTAGTCGCTTTCTGCCCTTTAATCTTCTTCGCTTGATTATATTCCTGCCACTCTTTTTCATCATACGCTTTCTAAAGCCGTGTTTTCTTTTCCTGTACCTGCGCTTAGGTTGGTATGTACGTTTCATTTCTACACCTCCAACTCCGATATTTCGTATATTGTTTTTTATATTTTTGCAACCCGTTTAAGTTACTAAGATTATAACTTATAATACAATTAGCTGTCAAGAAATTCGCCTATGGAAACAAAAAACTTGAAAACAGTTATTCCTTTATTGAATGTAATCATCTTATCTGTTATTATTTAAGTGATTTAATATATATTTTTTTCCTTACATAATAGGAGGTCTGTTTATGTCCATTGACTCTTTACATTTGTGGCAACATGTTTTAAAGATTTTAAGCAATGAACTAAACAATGACATGTCTTTTAACACGGTCTTTAAACCAACACGACTTAAAACCATAGATGAAAATACTGCAATCGTTGAGGTGCCAAATAAATTCACAAAATCTGTAATAGAAAAACGGTATTTAAATCTTGTTAAAGATGTGCTAAGTTCTGTTCTGAAACAAAATATTGGCGTAGTCTTAAATATTAATCCACAGGGTTTTGATACTGAAACAACATCTTTCGACGGTCTTACCTTAAATGATGACTCGGAAGTGAAATCCTTTACTGATGAGACTTCACCTTCATTAAATCTTAAATATACTTTTGATACTTTTGTAGTTGGAAATAGCAATCGGTTCGCACATGCAGCATCCCAGGCTGTAGCTCAATCTCCTTCAAAGGCCTATAACCCTTTTTTTATATACGGTGGTGTGGGTCTGGGAAAAACACATCTTATGCACGCAATCGCACATTACATAAAACAACATGACAAATCACGTAAAGTTGTATACCTATCTTCAGAAAGATTTACGAATGAATTGATTAATTCCATCCGCGATGATAAAAATGTACAATTCCGCAATAAATACAGGACAATAGATGTATTGTTAATTGACGATATTCAATTTATCGCAGGTAAGGAACGGACTCAAGAGGAGTTTTTCCATACATTCAATGCATTACATGAGGCCAATAAACAGTTGGTTATATCAAGTGATAGACCACCTAAGGAAATTCCCACACTTGAAGAGCGCTTAAGATCCAGATTCGAGTGGGGTCTCATCACTGATATTCAGCCACCGGATTTTGAAACACGAATTGCAATACTACAAAAAAAAGCTATGTTGGAAAACTTAATCGTGCCAAATGATGTCATAAATTTCATAGCTACAAAAATCGAGACAAATATTCGTGAATTGGAAGGGGCCCTTATTCGCATAGTGGCATATTCTTCACTTACAGACAATCCCATTAGCTTGGAACTTGCAGAACATGTTTTGAAAGACATTCTTCCTGATGAAAAACCAAAAAACACCACACCTGCACATATTATGGATGAAGTTGGGAATTATTTTTGTATTTCAACTGATGAATTCAAATCCAGAAAACGGACAAAGGATGTAGCCTTTGCCCGTCAAGTGGCCATGTACTTATGTTGTCACTTAACGGATTTATCCCTTCCGAAAATAGGGGATGAGTTCGGTGGTCGTGACCACACAACTGTTATACACGCAAGGGATAAGATTACCCGTGATATTGATGACGATGCACAGTTATCAAGTGTTGTAAGTAATTTAAAGAAAAAAATTCTCTATGGTTAATAACTTGTGGAAATCCCTTGGACAACCTGTCAATAAAAGATGGACAAATTTCGACTATTAACAGCTGTTGTCAGTATTGTTGATAAAGTTATGCCCATCTTCCACAGGTTATCAACACTATAATCGCACTGAAATCACTTATTCACATAACTTATCCACATATCCACAGCCCTTATTACTATTACTACTAATTTAATATATTATTCGTATTAGTATATTTTTATGACATGTTTTTAAATTATTTCTTTCGGAGGTAGTTCTATGAAATTTTTAATTAATAAATATGAACTGATTCAGGGTATTTCCACTGTAGAAAAGTTTGTACCTGTGAAAAGTACTGTATCTATTCTTTCGGGTATAAGGTTTTTGGCTGAGGATAATGTCCTACAACTTTCGGCTACGGACCTGGACTTAGGTATAGAATACAAAATAGAAAGCACACAGGAAAACTTAGAAATAATCGAAACAGGTGATATTGTAATAGGATCTAAAATTTTATCAGATATAGTCCGACGAATTCCCAATGGCATGGTGGAATTTGTATATCGAGAAGATAGAATACATATATCATCAGGTGAATTCAATATGGTGCTTTCATGTTTCAATGCCGATGATTTTCCGGAAATTTCAAAAAAAGAGTTACTAAAAACGATTAGTTTAGAGCAAAAGTTGTTTAAACACATAATAAAACAAACAATTTTTGCCCGGGCTGAAGATGATTCTTCAAGGCCACAGCTGACAGGGATTTTATTGGAGTATAAAGACGGTATTTTAAATATTGTTGCACTTGACGGTTTTCGAATAGCTTGGCGATATGAAAGGGTGAATCCCGTCAAATCAATTGATGCTGATTACTTTAAAATAATAGTACCCGGTGATACTTTACTCGAAATATTCCGGATTTTTTCAGATGATGATGAGGCCGTTTTTGAATTATATTCAGGACATAATCGGGTGGAATTTGTCACAGATAAAATATTGATTTCATCAAGGATTTTAGACGGCAAATTCATTGATTATGAAAAAGTAATGCAAGTGGAACCTAAAACTACTGTAATCATATCCACAGAGGAACTACACCAGGCAATAGAGAGGGCCAATGTTCTGGCTAGGGAGGCAAAGAGAAGTAATTTAATAAAACTTACTTTAGCAGACAATATTATAGAGATTCAGGCGGAAACTGAGATAGGGAGTATTTCTGATAAGGTACCATGTGAGATGGAAGGTGAAGAACTCGTAATAGCATTTAACGCAATGTTTTTAATTGATGCCTTGAGAGTGATAACAGCTCCAAAAGTGGAACTGAATTTTTCCAGTGATGCAGGTCCCTGTATTATAACACCATTGGAAATTGATAATTACAAAAATTTCATTTTACCGGTGAAACTAAGAGGTGAAAGTTCTTGAAGGAAGTCTTTATTAAATCTGAAACCATTAAATTAGACCAATTTTTAAAATGGGCCGGTATATTTTCTACAGGTGGTGAAGCTAAGTTAGCAATAGCTAAAGGTAATGTAAAAGTAAATGGAGTAATCGAAACTAAAAGGTCCAGAAGATTGAGTGAGTCTGATATAATAGAACTTGCCGGGCATGGTTCCATGATAGTCCGGAGGTGAAAAACTTGGACCTTTTTAATTTAAGATTATATAAGTTTAGAAATTTTTCTGAACTTGATGTGGATTTTACTAAAAATATCAATATTTTTTATGGAGATAATGCACAAGGTAAGACAAACCTTTTAGAGGCTATCTATTTTATCACTACACTGAAACCGACAAGAGCTTTCCGCCAGTCGGAACTAATTTTACACGAGCAGCCGAAAGCTTTTTTAAAAGGGATGTTTAATACAAGTGCCGGACCTGTTGAGCGCAAGGTAACTGTACATCGCAATAGTAAAAAAGAAGTGATGGAAGGTGGGAGTATAAAGACCAAATGGTCCGATCTAGCTCCAAGTATAAACGCGATCTATTTTTCACCGGAGAATATCGAACTGATAAAAGGCGATCCATCATGCCGCAGAAAGTTCTTAGATGGTTTAATATATCAGATCAGGCCGGGTTTTTATAAGTATCTGCGGGGATACCAGCGGGTGCTTGCTCAACGTAATGCACTTTTAAAGACTATTAGGAATAAATCCAATACTACAAAAGCGTTAGAACCTTGGAATGAACAGCTATCTGAATTTGGTTCACAACTGATTAATGAAAGGCTTAAATTATTGAGAAGAGTTTCACTCATTGCCAAGGCGCATTTTGAAAGATTTACAAAAGCAGGTAAAGATTTAAAGATAAATTATAGAAGTGAAATTGACATTAGGGAGTCGGACCTGATAAAGACAAATTTAAAGAATGAACTTAAAAAATCCCATAAAAGAGATCTGCTTCGAGGCTTTACAACAGTAGGGCCACATAGAGATGACATAGATTTTTTTATTGACGGCAAACCCATTAAAAATTTTGGTTCACAGGGTCAACAAAGACTTGTAGTGCTCTGTCTTAAATTTGCCCACAGAAATCTTCTTTACACTGAAAAAGGTGAATACCCTATTTTACTATTAGATGATGTTATGTCAGAGTTGGATATACATCGAAGGCAACTAATCCTAGAACAGGAGAATCATCAGGTTTTTATTACAACTACAGATTTAAAGTTCATACCAGCGGAGATATTGGAAAAGGGCTCCTTGTTTTCTGTAAAATCCGGTGTATTGAGGTGATATTAGATGGAAAAAGTAGGGATAATATTACTGAATTCACTTAAAGATGCCAATTATAATAAAAGGCTAATGGAGGCCAAGATTTTTGTTGACTATGAGTCAATGGTGGGTAAAAAAATTTCAACAGTTTCCAAACCCCTTTTTATCAGAAACAATATGCTCTTTATTGGTGCTGAAAATCATATATGGATACATCAACTTTATTTATTAAAACCAGAGATAATAGATAATATCAATTCGGGTTTAACCCGGCCACTTGTGAAAGATATAAGGTTTCGCATTTGCACTTTGGAAAAAACGGAGAAACCTAAGCCTGTTTTAAAGGCAAAACAAATGCCACAAATCAAAATTTCCGAAAAAAATAAGAGAGTAATATATAATACATGTGAGAACATTAATGACAAAGACTTGAGAAAGATTTTTGCCAGACTCATGATAAAGGATTTAAAATACAAACTAAAAAAGGGGGAAAAGCATTGTTTATCCACATAGGTAGTGATAAAATGGTTTTAGCCAAAGATATAATAATGATTCTTGATAAAAGTGCTATAATTGCAAAAAACACTCTGGAATTTTTACAAACCGCCAAAGACAGAGGAATTGTGCGTGACAGTGATAAACATGTATTAGAACAAAACATCAAAAAGGGCAGAAAAACTGCCATAGTAATGGATAAGAAGGTGTTATTTTCACCGATATCTTCAAAAACCCTTTCAAAAAGGGTAAATTTCATAGATAATTTTACAAAAAAAAAATAACGAGTAATCGTAAAGATATATGAGCTGTGTTTAAATCATTGATCAAGATAGTCTTTTTTAGGTGGAGGTTGTAAGTTTGGAAAAAAGGAATGTTTACGATGAAAATAAAATAGAAGTTTTAGAAGGCATTGAACATGTCAGACTTCGCCCCAGTATGTATATTGGTTCAACTGACAGTAAGGGTTTACATCACTTAGTGTATGAAGTGGTTGACAACAGTATTGATGAGGCCATGGCTGGATTTTGTGAAAATATTAAGGTGAGTATAAACAACGATAATTCCATTACTGTAGAAGATGATGGTCGTGGTATTCCAGTAAAAACCCAGTCAAAAGTGGGTAAATCTGCTTTGGAAGTTGCACTTACTATGTTACATGCCGGTGGAAAGTTCAACAGTGGTGGTTACAAGGTTTCAGGTGGGCTTCATGGGGTCGGGGTTGCAGTAGTCAATGCCTTGTCTCGTTGGATGGAAGTAGTAATTA
>CAYMGK010000091.1:0-7536 GCA_964389965.1 uncultured Clostridia bacterium
AGTGTATGTTGATGGCAAATTCTACCCTAGGGATGAAGCCAAGATTTCAGTTTTTGACCACGGCTTTTTGTACGGGGACGGTATTTTTGAAGGGATAAGGGCATATGAAGGTAGAGTGTTCAGATTAATGGAGCATATAGACAGGCTTTATAATGGGGCAAAAGGTATTATGCTAAATATTCCTCTTACAAAGGCTGAAATGACAGAAGTAGTGTTGGAGACTTTACGCAAAAATAGGCTTAGGGATGGTTATATAAGATTAGTTGTGTCCCGAGGGACCGGCGACTTAGGTCTTGATCCAAGAAAGTGCCAAAAACCGACTATAATATGTATAGCTGATAAAATAGTGCTATACCCTGAAAAACTTTATAAAGAAGGAATGGAAATTATAACGGCGGCAACTAGGAGGAATCGTGCAGAAGGTGTAAATCCGCAGATGAAATCCCTTAACTACCTAAATAATATTATGGCTAAAATAGAGGCAAATTTAGCAGGAGTGCCGGAAGCCCTTATTCTCAACACAGAAGATTATGTAGCAGAATGCACCGGTGACAATGTCTTTATTGTCAAGGACGGTGTGTTAATAACACCACCACCCTATATCGGTATTTTAGTTGGGATTACAAGAAATGCCATTATAGAATTGGCACAAAAAAATGGAGTAAAAGTAGAAGAAAGGGTATTTACTAGATTTGAAGTATTCACAGCTGATGAATGTTTCTTATCAGGAACAGCCGCTGAAGCAATACCGGTTGTGAAGGTGGATGGCCGAGTAATAGCTGATGGTGAGCCCGGGCCTGTTACAAAGACAATCTTAGACGGTTTTAAAGAACTCATTAAAACTGAAGGGACGGAAATATATTAGCCGCTATTGGATACATAATATCCTGCCGCACCTGCAGTTAAGAAAAACTCCCGTTCTAAGTCCATACCTCTACCCATTGTAGACAACCGAAAATCAAATTGCAAAAGATTATCAAGGATGGTCTTGGTTTCTTTAATATAGATAACCTCGTGCTTTTTATCCAGTCCGTTTTTTATAATTTGATTTTTAATATAATTCAACTTGGCTTCTTCAAATGTAGGAATTACAATTTGGGCTTGGGTTTTGCAAACATCTCTTAGCACGGTAATACTATGATGGCTTATGCCTTGGTGCCTCTTCCTATTGTCAGTGAAACTTATTCTTGGCACAAATATTGGTCTACCACCAAGGGTATTTACAGCATCTATAATTGGGCCCTGCTCAATACCGGAAAACCCGTACTTAGTTCCTGTTCCGGTGATGCCAGGGCCCATTGTTATTATAGCAATATCCGATTTCAAAATTTCAAAAGCCGCAATTAAAGCAGTATAAACGTTTACAGTTTCGAGATCACCGCCGAAGGCTTGGCCAAAAGTGATGGTTCCTTTAATCAATCTATTTTTTTTAAGATAATCTACACTGCTACTGAAGTCTAATGGTAGGGCGCCACCATCTGTCATTATATATGATATACATTTACCTTGTTGGTCCCGTTTAATGTTAAAAACTATGGGTGCTAGCATACTGTGAAGTTCACCTATTATAACAGGCCTTTTTTTAAGATCTTTAAAATTATCGAAGATTTGATGATAGGGACTTTCCTGCTCTTCGGCACTCAAAACAGAAAATTGAAGTGGTGTGTAGCGGAGTTTCATTATGTGACCTTTACTTTTACTAGGATTACAAACCGAGTTGCCATCGTTTACAGAAACAACAAAATGATAGCCACCACTACCTAATTTCAAGGCTTGCGCAGTCGTATTTAAAAGCACATGATCTTTGACTTTTATACTTCCGGTCAAATTATCATAATTTATGGCCTTACATTCCTGATTATTTACTACTGCGATTATTTCAGTACAATTTTCCCTTTGCTGTAATATCTTTTTTACTTTGCCTTTAGCGTAATAAATCATAGCAACATACACCTTCTTTACATCACGACCATTTATGGAATTCCAATTCAACTGTATCGTCATTGGTGTATTTTGTCAAATTTCACTAGACAAGGCATGGTTTAGTTATAAAATAAATGAGTGCATATATGAGATTTGTTCGATTAATTGAAGGAGGGATAAAAGAATGCGAATTAGGGAGTTATTTGATAAAGGTTTAGTAACGTCATTGGAGATTTTTCCTCCTAAACCCAAGTCTCCCATTGATACAATAATAAGCACCATAAGTGCCTTGTCGGATTTAAAGCCCGACTTTATTAGTGTTACTTATGGAGCCTGTGGAAGTGAACAAGCTCACACTTTTGAAATTGCCCAAGTAATAAAAACCCAATATGGTATTGAGAGCTTAGCACATTTAACCTGTATAAACTCAAAAAAAGAGGGTATTGACTGCATTTTGGAAAAGCTAAGCAAAGCCAATGTAAAAAACATATTGGCTTTAAGAGGCGACATTCCGAAAAATACTGGGTTTAACTCTACAGAAAATAGGGATTTCAAATATGCTAGGGACTTGGTAGAGTATGTAAAGGAGTCGGGGAAATTTTGCATAGGTGGTGCATGTTACCCGGAAGGCCACATAGAATGTGCCGATATTGACTTGGATTTACATCATTTAAAAGAAAAAGTCAATAGCGGGATTGATTTTTTAATAACACAACTTTTTTTTGACAACAACTTTTTCTATGACTTTAGGGAAAAACTTGGTAGGATGAATATATCTGTGCCGGTTTCTGTAGGGATTATGCCTGTGCTAAATAAAAAGCAGATAGAAAAGATAACTACATTATGTGGTGCATCAATTCCGCGAAAGCTTAGACATATATTGAATAAATATGAGTATAAACCCAAGGAATTGCGAAAAGCAGGAATTGTCTATGCCACAGAACAGATAATTGAACTGCTTTCAATGGGAATTGACGGCATACACCTTTATACAATGAACCGTCCTGAAGTAGCAACGAATATCTTGGGTCAAATTAGAAAACATTAAATAGCACCTATACCTAAATCGGTGGAGGCATTTAACATGATTATAGATAAAAACGAGGCCCTGAGATATTTAGGATATAAAGGTCAAAAAGTTGATATAAATCTAGAAAACCTTTTGGATCAGTCTATACAGGAACTGTATTTAATATCAAAGGGAAAGTATATATATGATATTTTTGATTTAGAGAGACAGAGGGATTGCATTTATATAAAAGGGACAGCCTTTTATTTGCACGGGAAAGATATAAAAACCCACCTTGAACATTCGGAAAAATGTGCACTTATGGCGGTTACTTTGGGTTTAGAAGTTGATAAACACATAATCATGTACTCTAAAACACATTTGACAAAAAGTGTAATATTTGACGCTTGTGCGTCTGCAGCTGTGGAGGGTCTCTGTGATAGAGTTGAAGAGGAAATTAAGGTAAAGGCGCAAAATACCGGGTATGTGCTCACAAGCAGGTACAGTCCAGGGTATGGTGATTTCCCTTTAAGCACACAAGAAGATTTGTTGCGAATATTGAATGCTTATAACAGTATAGGACTCTCTGTCAGTGAAAATCACATAATGCTACCAAGAAAATCGGTGACAGCAGTTATGGGCCTACAAAAAAAGGATTGTGTCATGCACAGTAACAAATGCAGTCAATGTGATAACTATGATTGTGAATATAGGAGGAACAATCACAATGAGGGTTAAACCTAATTTCAATGAAATCACTTTATTCGATGGGGCCATGGGGAGCATGCTCCAGTCAAAAGGCATGGAGGCAGGTCAATTTTCGGAAAGTTATAACATACAGGCACCAGATGTTATATATAAAATACATAAGGAATATATAGTGGCAGGTGCAAATATAATAACAACTAATACCTTTGGGGCAAGCAAATACAAACTAAAGGGTTCGGGGTTGGATTTTAAAGAAGTCATAAAAAAGGGAGTCAAAATAGCCAGATCGGCCGCAGGAGATAAATTAGTTGCTTTGGATATAGGCCCTTTGGGTCAGTTAATGAAACCGTATGGTACTTTGAGTTTCGAAGCTGCCTATGAGGCATTCAAGGAACAAATGACAATAGGCTATGACGCCGGGGCAGATGTGATACTTATTGAAACAATGTCAGATGTGTATGAAACCAAAGCCGCTATACTTGCGGCAAGGGAAAACAGTGATTTGCCCATTGTTTGCACAATGACATTTCAACAAGATGGGAGGACGCTTACAGGGACAGATGCTGTGACTATGGTAAACATAGTACAAAATCTTGGAGTTGCTGCACTTGGAATAAATTGCTCAATAGGACCGAAGGAAATGCTGCCGGTGGTTAAAGAAATTCTAACATACTCTAAAGTCCCTGTTATAGTCCAGCCAAATGCGGGCTTACCTAAAGTTGTTGCAGGAAAAACCACATATAATGTAGGTCCGGAGGAGTTTGGAAGATATATTTTACAAATGGCGAAAATGGGAGCAACTATTATGGGAGGGTGCTGTGGTACAACACCAGCGCATATACAAGTAATTAAAAATCTACTTAGTGGATTTGCAGTAAAACCTAGGGAAACCCGGAGACTCACTATGGCCAGTTCAAGCACTAAAACAGTTGTTTTAGGGGCGGGAGTAAAAATAATAGGTGAAAGAATTAATCCTACAGGTAAAAAGAAGCTCAAGATTGCATTAAAAAACCATGATATGGATTATGTGCTCAGGGAAGCCTTGGACCAAAAAGAGGCGGGAGCACATATTTTAGATATAAATATGGGACTCCCTGAAATAGATGAAAAAGCTTTTATGGTAAGAGCTATCAGTGAAATACAAAGCATAATAGACCTTCCCTTACAGATTGACAGTGCAAGGCCGGATGTTTTGGAAGAGGGTGCAAGGTTATGCAATGGCAGGCCAATAATTAACTCGATAAATGGTGAAGAAAAAATAATGAAAGCTATTTTCCCCATAGTAAAAAAATACGGTTGCCTTGTCATAGCATTAACCCTTGATGAAAAGGGTATACCAAAAACAGCAGAAGAAAGGCTTAAGATTGCAAAGCGGATAATAAATAAAGGTGCCGAATATGGCATAGGAAAAGAGAATATAATAGTGGACTGCCTTGTGCTTACTGCATCGGCACAGCAAGCCGAGGTAAAAGAAACTATTAGGGCCGTTTCCCTTATAAAAGAAACATTAGGGGTAAAAACCACTTTAGGGATTAGCAATATATCATTTGGATTGCCTGCAAGAGAAGTTTTAAATAGAACATTTTTAGCTATGGCATTAACCGCTGGACTTGATGCACCTATTTTAGACCCTATGTCAGATGAAATAATGAACACTGTGCGGGCTTATGAATTGCTTTGGAATTTAGATAAGGACGGCCGAAAGTATATAAAAAAATTCACCGACCAAGTCCCTAGTATTACTGTTAAAAACAAAACCAAAACCAATAGTAGGGATTTAAAAAAAGCAATAATAGATGGTATGAAAGAGGATGCGGCCGCTGCAACTGAGGAATTGCTATCAAAAATCAATCCCTTGAAAATAGTGAATGAATATCTAGTCGCGGCTTTGGATGTAGTTGGGGAAAAATACGAAAAAGGTGAGATATTCTTACCACAGCTAATTCAATCTGCAGAAACAGTTAAAACAGCTTTTAGTATTATAAAAGATAATATGGGCGTGGCCAGTGAATGCACAGGTTCAGCTACTGGCAAAGGTAAAATAATAATAGCAACAGTAAAAGGTGATATACATGATATTGGTAAAAATATAGTAAAAATTCTTTTGGAGAATTACGGATTTGATGTAAATGATCTGGGGAAAGATGTGCCTATTGAAAAGGTGGTAGAGGAAGTCAAGAAGAACAATGTTACATTAGTAGGTCTCAGTGCACTTATGACAACTACTGTCAAGACTATGGAAGATACCATAAAGGCCTTAAGGGTGAGCTGCCCTGAATGTAAAGTAATGGTGGGAGGGGCAGTGCTAAACAAAGAATATGCAAGGCAAATAGATGCGGATTATTATGCTAAAGATGCAAGGGAAGGGGTAAAAATTGCTCAAAAGCTTCTCTTACATCAGGACCTTCCCAATTCGTCTAAATAATTTAAAAACCTATTTTTCTTTATTATATTTGTAAGTGAGTATTTTTCAGTGAAAATGTGGATCCCCACAAGAAATACAAGGACTAGGATTTTTGTAAATATAGAAAAGGTTAAAACAACTAAAAATCCAATAGAAATGCCAAGGACATTTGAGCCGGCATCACCCATCATACATTTTGCCTTTAAATCATAAGGCATATAACCGATGATGGAACCGGCCAAGGGTATGAATGGTAGGATTATTGCAGTATTCCCTGCTATAATTACACTAACTAAAATCATTAAAAAGGCAGTAATATATGCCTTTATAGCCCTACCAGGTCTTAGATCAAGTAGATTAAAAAAGTTTGTAAAAAGAGCCATAATCAATGTATGGATAACTATATCCAAAGGTTGTGTAGCGAGGGAAAAGCTTATGACATAGGCGACTAGGAGTCCGACGATGGCTTTTAAAGCCCCTGTGGTTAGCCTACCCTTAAACAAGCTTTTAAAATGTCCTTTAAGGCCTAAAACATTTCTAGACCCTAATGTGTCATCTATAAAACCAACGAAACACGCGGATATAACGGCAAACTGGATCAAAAATGTATCAAGCGTGCAGCAACCGGCCAACAAAACGTATATGATATACCACAACATGAAATATAATGAAAATACTATACCCGTCCCCTGTGGTATCATTTCATTTTTATAATTTTTCGTAAGCCTACCACATTGCTCGAACATATCAATAAAAGTAGGTGTAAGGGCATAACTTAGGATAATAGCGGCAAAAAATATTAAGAACGGGTAAATGGTCGACAATATATCACCCCTTAATATGGAGAAATCCGGACCATAGGGAAATGTACCTATGTAAACAATATTACCTTATTGGTACACCATAGGAACAGAGTTTCGAAACTAGTACTTTTAAGATATGCCAGAATTGCCTGCCCCTATGTACAAAACCTTTCAAATTTCTGTAAGTTACATCATGGTGCATATTTACATCTACTTCCTTGACTACAAAGCCTTTCTTAAGTATATCAATGAGCATTCCAACTTCTATACCAAATCCATCCGGAATTGAATTGATGGAATCCAAGACTTCTCTTTTAAAGGCCCTTTGCCCCGATAGAACACTAGTTATCTTTTTACCTGTGAAAAACCGGATCCCGTAAAAAGCTAGGGCCTTGACAAAACCAAAGCCACCTTTTTTGTTAGGAGATTTAAACTGGGCAATTACCACATCGGCCTGTGCCTGTATAATAGGTGAAATCAATTTATGAATTTCGGCAGAACTCTCACGAAGATCCGCATCTAAAAAGACAATAATATCTCCGCAGACGTTTTTTAAACCAAAGCGAAGTGCATTCCCCTTGCCCTTGTTTTTCTCTAATTTAAGCACCCTTACCCCATCATTTAAGGCATTTATATACGTATGATCATTTGAACCATCATCTATTACCAAAACATCTAACTTTATATTA
>CAYMGK010000092.1:0-7062 GCA_964389965.1 uncultured Clostridia bacterium
TTACTTGGGGCCTGAAGTCTAATACTCATGTTTTGGCTTGTGACGCGATCATAGCTTGCAATGATATCTGCAAAAATCATTATTAGAAGCATAAAAACCAGTATCACTAAACCTATAACAGCAACCTTATTTTTCCATAACCTTCGCCATATCTCATGATATTGGGACTTTTTTCTATATCGTAAATCTGATGAAAGCTGCATTTATTTCACCTCACAAGGGCTCTGTTTGAAACTGAGATTTGACCCTAGGATCTATAAAAGAATAAATAATATCCAGCAATAAATTGATAATACTGAACAAAACGGCTAGTATAAGGACCGTTGCCATGACGATAGGAGTATCTTTCATCCTGACAGCATTGAGCATTAGTTGACCAATACCTGATAAACCAAATACAGATTCGGCGATTATTGCACCACCTAGCATATATCCAAAACTAACTCCGATTACTGTGACTATGGGGATCAAAGCGTTGCGCAGACAGTGCTTTATTATAACTCTTCCCTCAGTTGCACCTTTTGCCCTAGCCGTTCTTACGTAATCCTGCCTTATTTCCTCAAGCATAGTGGAGCGTGTCATTCTTATAAGAGTGGCAAAAGTGCTTGCACAGGTGGTCAGTGCAGGTAAGACGAAGTGCATTGGTGTATCTGATCCAAATGTAGGAAACCAATCCAATCGCAGCGAAAAAAACAGCATCAACATAAGACCAAGCCAAAAAGGCGGGATTGAAATAAAGACTAAGGCTGAAACTGTACTTATGCTATCTATGACGGAATACTGTTTTATGGCTGAAATAATTCCAATCGGAATTCCTACGATTGTAGAAAAAAGCACACTATAAAAAGCAAGTTTTACAGTTGTGGGAAACCTTTGGGCTATTTCTTTTGTAACAGGCAATCCCGTCCTGTAAGAGCGCCCGAAATCTCCTTTAAGTGCGCTTTTGACATAATCTAAGTATCTAACTAAAAATGGTTTATTAAAACCCAATTCCTCGTTCAGTTTCTCAATAGATTCTTTTGATGCAAGATCTCCTAAAATCATTTTTGCAGGGCTTCCCGGTGTTAAACTCATAATAGAAAAAATGATAAATGATATGCCAACAATGACGGGCACCATCAATAAAAGCCTTCTTATAATGTATTTAATCATATAATTCCGCTCCATTTCTAACACCAGTTAAGAACATAATTTTAAAAGGAATTATGAATTTCAACTCCATTTGAGCACATATACAATATATGCCCAAATGGAGTTGAATAGCAAAATCAATATTTTACGGATTTTTGGGATATGCTACCAGCTATAATCATAAACATAGTAAAAAGAATATGGGTTTGTATATACATTTTTCAGTTCTTTTTTAGTTGCAATATTTACATACCGCCAAGCAACAGGAATTGCAGGAACATCTTCACTGATTATAATCAGTGCTTCTTCAAATAATTTCTCTAATTCTTCCTGATCAACAGTCTTTCTTGCAGTATCAAACAGTTCATCAATTTTTGGATTTTTATATAAGGAATAGTTTCTTGTGCCGATTGAACTTGAATGGACTAAGTCATATACACTTGAGTCAACATCGGGGGCAGCAAAGGTTCCTCCGTATATGATAATACCTGATTCTCCACCTTCGGCCGCTACTTCCCACGCAGATCTTTCCATTTGCTTGACATTAGCGGTTATCCCTATTTCCGACAAGGAGTTTTGTAGCACTTGTGCGAATTTAGCATAAAGGTCACTTGGAACGCTTATTTCTGTTTCAAAACCGTCTGCATAACCCGCCTCTTCAAGTAGCTCTTTTGCCCTATCCAAATCGAAAGGATATTTTTTAACTTTGTCCGTATATCCCTGTATTTTGTCAATAGCAAAAGTATCTATTTCCTCGCCGTCTCCCTCCAAAATACCTTCTATAATGGCTTGTTTATCAACTGCATGTGCAATAGCTTGTCTCACTTTTACATTGTCAAAGGGCGCTTTTGTTACCGTTAGACCAATATAATGGAATCCAAATGTTCCACCTTTATGCAAAGTCAGGCTGTCAATTTGCTCAACACGTTTGAAGTCACTTGGATTTATATCCACATATGCATCAATATCACCTTTTTCAAGGCTTATGACCCCTGCACTTTTATCGGTTATTGTGATGAACTCAACTTTTTTAATTGGCGCCGGGCCCTCATGATAATCTTCAAATGCCTCTATTACAACCTTTTCCCCAGTTGTCCAATCACTGAGCTTGTACGGACCTGTGCCTATGGGTTCCCTACCAAAAGCATCGCCTTTTTCTTTGACTACTTTTTCGCTAATTATACCTGCAACAGGCAATGCCAGGTTTGCAAGCATTTGACTGTATGGACCGTCAAGTTTAATTTTTACCGCATTATCTCCGACCGCTTCAACTCCTATAACTCTACCAAAACTAGGGCTGGCCTGTGGAGATTCCATGCCTCTTTCAATTGAAAATACCACATCATCTATAGTTAGATCATCACCATTGTGAAACTTCACACCCTCTTTTATATAAAAAGTGTATTCTGTTCCATCTTCTGAGATCTCCCAATCTTCAGCTATACATGGCACTGGTTTGAAATCTTTATCCATTCTAACAAGGGGGTCATAAATATTTGTCATAACCCTCATAGAGTTATCATTTAAGGCATTATGTGTGTCAAGTGAAGGAACATCGCCATGATGTGCTATTTTCAATGTATCTTTAGCCCCAACTTCCTCGGCCACTCCATTAGCCTCGTCATCGGCAACCTCCTCTGTTTTACCTCCACAGCCTGTAAAGACTAAGGATAAAACAAGGACTAATACCAGCAACATAGTAACCCTTTTTTTCATATTTACCCACTTCTCCTTTGATTTTTACTTTTTGCTATTCTATCAAATACATACAAAACTATCCCCCGCTAACTGTATTCCCAGCAAACTCAAAATCAAATCATCTTATAAATACCAGCCTCCTAATTATTATAGTCCATTCATCATTTTAGAATATATCACGTAATTTTGAAGATGTAAATTCTTGAATCTCGAAATTATACCCCTCAGGCCCTTTGAAAAAGAATGATTTAAGACCTATGTCCGGTATAGCCTTAATCTCAGTCATCCCCTCAAGTTCAAAGGGTTTTAGTTTTTCATACCATTTTTCAACATCTTCTACTGTTAAACTTACAAGCATGGATTTGTTTTCAGTGATATCCTTTATTGATCCTTTCTTGACATCTACGGCGCCAATAAAGGATTTACCAACAGTGCGCCACACACATGCCCAATCAGGGTTATAAACAACTTGAAAACCTAATACCTCATTGATGAACTTACATGCTTCTTCATATTTGTAAAAATAAAGAAAGGTTATCTGTGATGTGATTGTAGGATTGCCCATCTGGTTTCTAGTCCTCCTTCTTAGTAAAATCAGCCCATAATTCTTTTTCTAATGGTCGCCAATATTCAGTGACACATGTTTCAATATCAAAAAACTGGTATGGATCAACTTTTTTATATTCTGCATAAGGACCATCCCAGTTTTTACGGCGTTCTTTATATGCATGGTGTGCTTCAATGGATTTATATTCGAACAACATAATATAAGTCCCAGTTGGATTGCCGTCCCTATCGGTTTGCTGGAAGTATTTTGCGGAAAGCCATTCGGGGAAGAGTTCCTCGCGATTATCCTTTAAAAATTCAAACCATTTTTTAATCATTTCTTCATATTCGTTTTCAAAACCCTTTTTTACTGTCCAATACTCATATTCTATAAATGATGACATTGCACTTGCCTCCTTTTAAAAGCCTTATTATTAACGTATAATTAACGCTTTTGAACTTGCAAATTAATATATTCGACATCTTTTAAGTATTTCCTTCTATAAGTATAAAATATTGGCTTTTATACATGTTTTGGATATAATAGAAAATACAAATGCAATAAAGGGGAAATAAAAGTTGAGGTGTATATGTGATGAAACTCGGGGTTTGTCAGATGGCAGTAACTGAAAGACTGGAAATAAACACAGGAAAAATCTTGGATTTTTTAAAGCAAGGAAAGGCCCAAAATATTAATATCCTGGGGTTCCCCGAAATGGCACTTACAGGATACACAAAAAAAATTCTGGATAGCGAGAACATGAATGATATGGTAAGAGAATCACTTTCGAAAATTAAGGAAAAGTGTATTACACTAGGAATTGCGGCGATCATCGGCCATCCGTATAAAAAAGATGGTAAACTTTATAATAGCACTTCCGTATTTTTATCTAATGGTAGTACCTATACATATGATAAAAAATATCCTACAGAACGGGAATTAGAGTACTTCGAGATTGGGGAAAAAAATCCGCCGGTTTTTTCCTGTTGCGGGGAAAAGATAGGTGTTATAATATGCCGGGACCAAAATTACCCAAAGCTTGCACGAGAATTGGTGAGAGGTGGTGCGAAGTTTATATACATACTTTCAGCCCACTTTTATGATCCAAAGGAAGCCAGATGGAAACTGGAAAAAAACCGTGCCATTCCCATAACACGAGCTGTGGAAAATGGTGTTCATGTGCTTTTATCTAATTTTGTAGGTTCACACTTGGGCATGGTTAGCCTTGGCAACAGCCTTATCGCTGATCCAGACGGGGCGGTAGTCTCCTCAGCCGGTGAATGTGGAGAAGCACTGCTATCAGTTTCTATATAAGTTAAATGATGAAAGGGGCAGTATTATGCAAAATGCGAAAGTTGCAATAGCCGGATTTGGCAATGTGGGGAAAAAAGTGCTTGAGGCGGTTCTTGAAAGCCCTGACATGAAGGCAATAGGGATAGTTGAGATTCCCGAAATAGTACAACAGTTGAAAGGTAAATACAAAGGGTTTCCAGTAGTATCTGATGTGACAGAATTAGGAAAGATCGATATAGCAATTCTTGCAACAGGTAGTAGGGTAATACCCAAAATCGCCCCATATTATCTTGAAAAAGGTATAAATACTGTGGACGCCTTTGATATACATGGGGAATCTACAATTAAGCTTAAGCAAAATCTATCTTCAATTGCAAAGGCTCACAATTCAGTGGCAGTCATAGCTGCCGGCTGGGATCCAGGAACAAATTCCATAATGAGAGTAATAATGGAAGCAATTGCACCAAAAGGGCAGACATATACAAACTATGGGCCGGGAATGAGTATGGGACACACAGTGGCAGCAAAGGATATCGAAGGTGTTGAGGACGCATTGGCAATAACTATACCGGAAGGCAGCGGTATTCACCGGAGATTGGTATATGTAAAGATTCAAAAAGGATATGACCCTAAAAAAGTGGAAGAAGCTATTAAGAAAGATGCTTACTTTAGCCATGATCAAACTATTGTGTTTTATGTTGACGATGTGAATCCCCTCATCGATGTTGGCCACGGTGTCCACATTGAGCGCAAAGGTGTGGCCGGAAAGACACATAATCAACGCATGAAATACATAATGCAAATAACCAACCCGGCAGTAACTGCACAAATTATGGTTTCAGCGGCCCGAGCAAGTCTTAAACAAAAGCCGGGTTGCTATACACCTATGGAAATCCCTCCTATAGATTATCTCCATGGTGAAAAAAATGAGTTAATTTTACGGTTACTGTGATGAAAAAAAGGCACGGATGTTTCCGTGCCTTTTTTAGAATTTAATGAATGGTTTTGGTGTCAAACTAAATACCTACCCAATTCCCGGAAATATACCCCAAGGAACCATGCTTTAGATGTTTTGTAAAATGATTTGGGAGATTTAAAGGAAAAAACTAAATTGTGTCGAATATATTAACGTACCCCCAAATGTATGTGAATATAAAGTATTCCTACTGTTTGCAATATTGGGGGAAAACACAATAAACAGGAGGTAAAAAAAGTATGAGAAGAGGGGTTTCTTACGTTGTTTTGCTATTGCTAGTTGTGTTCACTCTGAGTATTTTTTTAACAGCTTGTGGGGGGCCGGCACCAAGTGAACCGGAAAACGGTGAACCCGAAAATGGTGAAGAAGTTGTGGAGAAAGAACCTATATTAATTGGTAATAATGTATCTTTAACCGGCGATGCTTCTATGTGGGGGCAATCAGAAAAGAATGCCCTTGAAATGGAGATTGAAAAAATCAATGCCGCCGGTGGAGTGGATGGAAGACCTTTGAAGTTAATTGCATACGACAATCGTGCAGATTCCATTGAAGCTGTGAATGTTGCAAAAAGGTTGATAGAGCAAGATAAAGTTGTTGCTATAATCGGTCCGGCACAAAGTGGAACAGCGATAGCCATATCAGCAGTTACAGAAGAAAAGAAGGTTCCATTCATAGGGACTACTCCTACAAACCCTGAAGTTACAGTTAAAGAAGACGGGACAGTTAAAAAATATGCTTTTAGGACCTGTTTTATTGATCCTTTCCAAGGTACAGTGGCTGCTCAATTTGCTTATGACAAACTAGAAGCTAGAACTGCGGCAATACTATATGATGTGGGGTCTGATTACTCCTCATGGTTGTCAAAGTATTTTGAAGAGGCTTTTGCGGACATGGGAGGTCAAGTCGTTGGCAAAGAGGCTTTTAGGACAGGTGAATTAGATTTTCGCGCCATGCTTGGTAAAATAAAAGAAAAAACTCCTGATGTATTGTTTATCCCAACAGCTCAAAAAGAGGCTGCCCTCGCTGCTAAACAGTCTAGGGATTTAGGTATTGATGCAGTGCTAATGGGTGGGGACAACTGGGGAAGTCCTGATCTGATTGAACTAGGTGGTGCCGCCATTGATGGAGGTTACCTTGTAAACTTAGCAGATCTTGCTGATCCGGAAATACAAGGCTTTGTTGCAGAATATAATGAAAACTTTGATGCAGACCCGGTCCTACCTAATCCTGTAATGGCCATAGATGGTCTTTACATGCTTATAGATGCAATAAAAAGAGCTGAATCTACTGATGGAACTGCACTAGCAGAGGCTTTAGAAACTACCAAGGATTTAAAGGTCCTTACCGGAATTTTAACTATAGATCCAGAAACACATAATCCGCTGAACAAGCCGGCTGTAATACAGCAGGTTAAAGA
>CAYMGK010000092.1:7072-7482 GCA_964389965.1 uncultured Clostridia bacterium
TGGCGAATTTGTATATGTTGAAACTTACGTAACCCAGTAATAATTACCTACTTGGCTGATGGGTGCTTTTTCCCGTCAGCCAAAATATTGTGCCTTAACACAGTTTTTTTTCATAGACGGGAGATGACACAATGTTTCTACAAACAGCGATAACCGGTCTTTCCATAGGTGGGGTATATGCTTTGATGGCAGTTGGCTATTCGTTGGTATTTTCAATTTTAAACTTTAGTAATTTTGCCCATGGGGCTGTTATTATGTTAGGGGCATATATCGGGTATTTTCTAGTTTCATCATTGAACCTAAATATTTGGATTTCACTGATTGGTGCCGTGTTAGGAGCTGCCCTGTTGGCACTTCTAAATGTACGGTTGGCCTATAACCCACTAATCAATCGAAGGGCCCCGTCTCTT
>CAYMGK010000093.1:0-3063 GCA_964389965.1 uncultured Clostridia bacterium
GTGATCGGTGCCGTGCTAGGAGCTGCCCTTCTAGCATTGCTAAACGTAAGATTGGCTTACAATCCACTGATTAATCGAAGGGCTCCGTCTCTTTATTTAATGATTACGGCAATGGGTGTTTCCATGTTCCTAGAAAATATGGTTTATGTCACATTGGGGTCTCATTTTTATGCTTTTCCCGAGATTTTTAAGCAATCGACTATAAAATTCTTCGGAAGCGGCATAAGCCCACTGGATTTATGGGCATTAATCTTTTCCCTTATAAGCATTTATGCCCTCCACCTTTTTCTTATAAAAACAAAACTTGGCACTGCCATTAGAGCTGCAGCCTATGATATGACCATTGCTTCATTAAACGGTGTTAATATGGCTAAACTCATCGGTGTGGTATTTTTGCTTGCCGGAGGTTTTGCAGGTTTAGCAGGGGTGTTTTTAGGCATAAAGTACATGGTCTATCCTACAATGGGCTGGATTACAAATAAAGCCTATATAGCTGCTGTTATAGGTGGTCTCGGGAGCTTGCCTGGGGCAGTTATAGGTGGGTTGATTCTTGGAGTCCTTGAAACATTTGTTTCGGTTTATATATCCTCTACTATTAGGGATGTGTTTAGTTTTTCAATGGTAATTATATTCTTGGTGATACAGCCCGCAGGGTTATTAGGGCTTCATCTGGAAGAAAAGGTCTAGGGAGGTAGGGTAATGGATTATATTTATGGAGTCATGGCAGTTATTTGCATAGAAAGTATTGCTATAGTAGGACTTTCTGTATTTACTGGATTTACAGGCTTATTTTCCCTAGGCCATGCTGCTTTTATGGCTATAGGAGCATATACTGCGGCCATATTGACTTATTTTTATCATATTCCCTTTGTTCCGGCACTGTTAGCGGGAATGGTCATGGCCGGGTTAGTGAGTATAATACTGGGTTTTCCTACACTTCGCGCTAGGCTCAGGGGGGATTATTTTGCAATTGCTACAGTGGGATTTGGGGAAGCCATCCGGGTTATACTGGAAAATTTAGCAATCACACAAGGTGCACGTGGGCTCCCTGGAATCAGGCATTATACTACATTGCCTGTAGCCTTTTTATTTGCAGTAATTATAATATGGCTTACGAAAAACTTTATATGGTCAAAATTTGGCAGGAATGCTATTGCAGTGAGGGAAGATGCAGTGGCAGCCGAAATGGCAGGTATTGATTTATTTAAAGTAAGAATGCTATCACTTATATATAGCGCTATGTGTGGCGGTTTAGCCGGAGGATTATTCGCACATTATCTTAACTTTATTCAACCTGCCATGTTTACTTCAATTCTTTCAACACAGCTAATAGCAGCAGTAGTTGCAGGCGGTGTTGGCAGCATAACAGGGCCTGTGATAGCTATAGCATTATTTATTGCCATTCCTGAAACCCTCCGTGTTGCGGCTATGTGGCGACTTGTTGCATACGGTCTGGTGCTGGTACTAATTATGATATTCAGACCTTCTGGCATCATGGGTTATCACGAACTGTCTTTTGAATGGATCAAAAGCCTGTTTAAAAAGAAAAATCGGGACAAAACCATTGGTGAAAGGAGGACATAATATGCCATTACTAGAACTTGAAAATGTAACAAAAACTTTTGGTGGAATTGTAGCAGTTAAAAATGTATCTTTTACTATGAAAACCGGAGAACTAGTTGGTCTTATCGGTCCAAACGGAGCCGGTAAGACAACGATTTTTAATCTGATCACTGGTGTATACGGACCTTCCGAAGGCAAAATATCATTCCAAAACAGGAATATTACAGGTGAAGACCCTGTATCAATTGTTGTAAAGGGTATAGCTAGGACCTTTCAGAATATACGGCTCTTTAATAAGTTAAGTGTTCTGGAGAACATACGAACTGTCCTGTACAGACAGGCAGACTATGGCCTTGGTGATGCACTTATAAGAACACCAAAAGTGACACGAATAGAAAAAATACTTTACGATAAAGCTTTGGAATATCTTAGAGTTGTCGGACTTGTGGATTATATGGATGATCGAGCTGACAGCCTCCCCTACGGATTGCAAAGGAAACTTGAGATTGCAAGGGCACTTGCATTAGACCCTACCTTGCTTTTACTGGATGAACCGGCGGCAGGAATGAATCCTGATGAATGTATAGATTTAATGGAGCTCATCACAAAAATCAAAGAAAAATACGGGCTTACCATTATGCTTATTGAACATCATATGGACGTAATAATGGAACTATGTCCCCGAATAATAGTAATAAATTTTGGTGAAGTGTTGATGGAAGGCACAAAACAAGAAGTCCAAAATGATCCTAGAGTGCTGAAAGCCTACTTAGGGGAGGAATATGCCGATGCTTAAGACAAAAAATTTAAATGTGTATTATGGCAGAATTCACGCTTTAAAAGATGTAAATATTGAAGTGGGTAAAGGAGAAATCGTTACAATAGTCGGCGCCAACGGTGCGGGAAAATCTACACTTATGTGGACCCTATCAGGTGTACTTAAAGCAAAAGAAGGGTCCATAATTTACGACAACAAACCACACCCCCTTGCAGCCCATAATGCAGCCGCAGCAGGTATAATCCTAGTGCCTGAAAGGCGAAGATTGTACGCAAACCTGACTGTTCGGGAAAATTTAATGATGGGGGCTTTTTTGAGAAAGGATACTCAGAACATAAAACAAGACCTAGAATATGTATATACACTTTTTCCCATACTAAAGGAGAGAACAAATCAATATGCAGGCACCTTAAGTGGTGGTGAGCAGCAAATGACTGCAATAGCCAGAGGCCTCATGTCAAGGCCCAAAATACTGCTTTTAGATGAACCCTCACTGGGCCTCTCGCCTATATATACTGCTGAAGTATTCAGGACAATTCTAGAGATAAGAGATCAGAAAACCACCATTCTCCTTGCAGAACAAAATGCTAAAAAGGCCCTTGAAATAGCCGATAGAGCATATGTATTGGAGATTGGCCGCGTGGTTTTGACAGGCTCTGGAAAAGAGCTTTTAAGCGATCCCGCTGTTCAAGAGGCATATTTAGGTGTAAGGCACAAAGCCA
>CAYMGK010000093.1:3073-7433 GCA_964389965.1 uncultured Clostridia bacterium
TGCAGTTTTTTTAATCGTATAATTATTTGCCTAGTGATTTTTACGGTATTTTAGAGAAATAATCGATGTTTTTCGTTAAAAAGCTAGTAAAACATTCGTTCAAGTGTTAGACTTTTATTTAGTAGGTATAGCCTTAGGGATAGTTGTCATAAGTTTTACCGAAGGGACTTTCCATATTAGGACTATAAATCTAAATGGTGGTGAATTTAATGGAGAAAATACGTGAAAAAAAACTTATAAATAGGGCCATAGCTGCCATGGAAAACGCCTATGTACCTTATTCAAAATTTCCAGTAGGTGCCTGTGTCCTTACAAAAAGCGGTGAAAAGATTGCTGGTAGTAATATTGAAAACTCATCATACGGTCTTACAATTTGTGCTGAACGTGTGAGTCTTTTTAAAGCATATTCAGAAGGTAAAAAAGATATTGTAGCATTGGCTGTGGCAGCTAAAGTAGATGAGCCCATATTACCTTGTGGAGCATGTAGGCAAGTCATGTGGGAATTGGCTCCAAAAGCCGTAGTTTACCTTGCAAATAGGGATGGCTCTAAAATAAAAAAAATCACTGTTGAAGAATTATTGCCTTATGGATTTGTACTGTGATTATTGATACTACTATTAAGGCAAAACTCATGAGCAAAGGGACTTAGGGTTGTACTTTTCCATGTTGAAGGGTAGGTGATTGTATTTGTTTTATGTTCCTGAAATTATAGATAGGAAAAAGCGGGGATTGAAGCTTTCACAAGCTGAAATTAAATTCATTGTTGATAATTATGTAAAAGGCAATATTCCTGATTATCAGATTGCAGCATTACTTATGGCTATTTACTTTAAAGGCATGAGTGAAGGAGAAACCACTGATTTAACTATGTCAATGGCCCATTCCGGTGAAATGGTGGATTTATCCTGCATAAATGGGATAAAGGTTGACAAACACTCTACTGGAGGGGTTGCAGACACAACGACTTTAGTGCTCTTACCCCTTGCGGCATCTATGGGCGTAAAAATAGCCAAAATGTCCGGGCGAGGCTTAGGACATACGGGAGGGACAATTGATAAGCTCGAATCAATACCTGGATTTTGCTGTGAACTAAGTAGTAGAACCTTTATAAATGCAGTTAATAACGTAGGCACCGCCGTAATAGGTCAGTCAAAAGATCTTGTCCCTGCCGATAAAATGTTGTATGCTTTAAGGGATGTAACTGCAACAGTTGACTCTATTCCCTTGATAGCCAGCTCCATAATGAGCAAGAAAATAGCCGGTGGTGCCGATAAGATTATTTTAGATGTCAAATTCGGTAGTGGGGCATTTATGAAAACATATGAAGATGCCCTTAAGTTAGGGCAGTTAATGGTGCAAATAGGCTCTCTTACCAATCGTGAAACAATAGCATATATTACAGATATGAACCAGCCTTTAGGCCTTGCAATAGGTAACACAATTGAAGTGATAGAAGCAGCGGAGATTTTAAAGGGTAGGGGGCATGGGGATTTATCCTCACTGTGCCTAGAACTGGCTACAGAGATGATGCTTTTGGCCAAAGTTGAAGACAATAAAGAAAAGGCCAAGGAAAGGCTGAAGGGAAGTATAGAAAAAGGCAAAGCCCTAGCTAAGTTCAAAGAGATAATTTCCGGCCAAGGGGGAGACCCTATGGTTTTGGATGATTATTCATTGCTACCCGAAGCTAAATATTCCTTTGAGGTTAAAGCTTTAAATGACTGTTATGTAAAAGACATCGATACAGTGCGCTTAGGTTTTGCAGCTATGAAAATCGGTGCCGGAAGACAAAGAAAAAGTGATATAATAGATCCTGCAGTGGGAATATGGATATATAAAAAAATTGGTGAAAAAGCAAGCCGTGGGGAAGTTTTCGCAAAGGTTTTGGCCAATGATGTGCAAAAACTTCATTGGGCTGCAGGTGAAGTGAAAGACGCTTTCAAATTCTCTCAAAACCCTGTGATGAAAAGAAAAGTAATCTGGGCGAAAGTAACTAAAGATAAAATATATGATTTTAGTATAAAGGATTCTTTAGAGTAAAACTTATGGCAAACTAACTATCTCAAACATGGCTGCATTTTTAGAAAAGTAATTTTCAACCATTTCATTTGGTGTTTAAAAGTCTAAAACCTTCCTTGCTATGTTGTTGTACCTATTGTTGTAGCGTCTAAATTATTTAAGCATCTTTTGATAGCTGCCAAGGCGTCTTTTACTATAAAACAGTTCATTGTCTATTCGGTGACTTCGCTCTACAATACCGTTTTGCCATGGAGAGTATGGTCTTATCCTACGGTGTTTTATACCTGACTTTTTTAAAAATACTTGAAATCTTGTTTTCTTTTTAGTTACATCTAAGTCATTTACAAATTCAAAACCATTGTCAGTTTGTATAAGTTTAATTTTAAAACTAAGGTGCTTTTCAAGTCTTAGCGTATAAAAGTATCGATTTCACTTTAAAAAGGACTGGTGGATGTGGTACATAGGGTTATATTAATAGTGCTTGACAGTGTTGGAGTTGGTGAAATGCCAGATGCAAGGGAATACGGCGATGTTGGCAGTAATACTTTAGGCAACATAGCCAAAGCAGTTGACGGTCTATCACTACCCAATTTAGGGAAATTTGGTATTGGTAATATTACAAATGTGTTAGGAGTCCCACCTATTGAAAAAACCATAGGGGCTTATGGAAAGGCTTTAGAGAAATCCGTGGGAAAAGATAGTACCACAGGTCATTGGGAATTGGCCGGTGTAGTATCGGAAAAACCATTTCCGCTGTATCCTAACGGGTTTCCACCGGAAATTATAGATAAATTTGAAAAGAGAATCGGCCTCAAAATTCTTGGGAACAAGGTTGCATCAGGTACTAAGATCATAAAGGAACTGGGGGATGAACATACGAAGACCAAAAAACCAATTGTATATACTTCAGCCGATTCTGTGTTTCAGATAGCCGCACATGAAGAAGTTATTCCCGTAGAAAGGCTTTACGAAATATGCAATATTGCCCGGGAAATACTTCAGGGAGAACACGGAGTAGCAAGAGTCATAGCAAGACCCTTTGTGGGAAAACCCGGGGAATATGTGCGGACATACAATCGGGCGGATTTTTCATTGGAGCCGCCACATGATACTTTGCTTGACAATGTAGTTAAAGCCGGTATGGAAGTGATAGGTGTAGGTAAGGTGTGGGATATATTCGCGGGAAAAGGCATAACTAAGGGCTTACACACAAGAGGGAATATGGAAGGTATCAACAAAACCCTTGATGCAATGGACCAGTTAGATCGAGGGCTGATTCTCGTAAATTTGGTGGACTTTGATATGCTCTACGGTCATAGGAATGATCCCATTGGATATGCAAAGGCTCTTGAGGATTTTGACAGGCGATTACCGGAGATAATAGAAAAGTTAAGAGAAGGTGATGTACTTATGCTAACCGCTGATCACGGTTGTGATCCGACTACCGAGGGTACTGACCATTCAAGAGAATATGTACCTGTATTGGTTTACGGTGGAAAAATAAAACCGGCGATAAACCTTGGGATCCTTACAAGTTTTGCTGATATAGGCCAAACTGCGGCAGATTTATTAAAATGTGAAAATCTAAGGAACGGAAACAGTTTCAAGGAGATCATTTTAAAAGATGCAAAATACTAGACAACTAATTATATAACATTGATTCCAGTGCAGAAACTTTTCTAAGGTAAAACCCGTGGTAAACGAAACGTGCCCTTTAAAGCAAAAGGCCACTTTTATGCTTAAACCACACAGGAATCAACATTATTTTCTACAGTTTGAGGTGAATACAACTTGAGAAAAAGTCTTATGGCAGATGGAGCACTACTTCTAGTGGCAATTGGATGGGGCCTAAATTTTGTTATAGAAAAAAAAGTTTTACTAACTATGACACCATATATGTACATTGGCTTAAGATTTATCATAAGTGCACTGCTCGTGGTTGTGTTTTTTCATAGAAAGTTAAAGCACATGAGCAAAGAAGATGTTAAAGCAGGTCTTGTGGTGGGTTTTTTCATGCTTTTGGGTTTTTTAACTCAGGCAGTAGGTCTTGTCCATACAACACCATCAAAATCCGGGTTTATCACAGGGAGCAATGTTGTTATGGTGCCTTTTATAGCATACTTATTGACAAAAAGGTTTCCTGGAGTGTGGCAGATAGTAGGGGCTGTGATAACATTTGGTGGTCTCGCTTTGATTTCTGTCAATGAAAATCTTACAATTGGATATGGAGATATTTTGACTCTCCTTTGTGCAGTGAGTTTTGCCCTTCAGATTGTTTTTACCGGATATTATGTGAAAAAAGTAGATCCCCTAAATATGGCTTTTATACAAATAACACTGACAG
>CAYMGK010000094.1:0-4335 GCA_964389965.1 uncultured Clostridia bacterium
ACCTATTTGCCCTATTATCTCAAGACCATCCATAATAGGTGCCATGCCAGGTATGAGCACAACTCCTGTTAGTTCTTGAAAAGCCGCTGCAGCCAAGCCCGCAGTTATTACGAATAATATGATCTTTCCAAAGGCTAGGGCACCATTGATCATGGCTTTTGGTATGTAAATTAATCCTAAAGCGAGCAAAACTGACAGAATTATAACGGGGATCATATTAATAAGAACCATCATAAAGTTAAAGCCAGCAACGATGCCACCAATTATTCCACCGAGGGGTATAGTAATCAAACCAACTAATAAACCTTTAGCAAAAAAAGGTCTGTCTTCATATTCTATGAGTCCCAATCCTACAGGAATTGAAAATACTATGGTGCAACCTAACATCGCCGCAACTATTAAGCCTGCTAACAGCCCGGCCTGTTCATTTTGGGCAAGTTCCATTGCTAAGGGGTATCCACCCATATCATTGGCTAAAATTGTGGCAAACATCGCTGGGTCCGCACCCATCATATTAAATACTGGAATTATTACTGGCCCTAAAACTTTCGCAATAACAGGTGCCAATGTCACTATACCCACCATGCCTAATGCAAGTGGACCCATTGCATTAAAGCCCTCTTCAAACTCCTGCCCAAGCCCAAATCGATTCCCTAATATACGGTCAATACCACCTAGTAGAATTCCGACTGCCATAACCCATAAAATAATTTGGTCAAAGGACATATTAAACCTCCTCAATATTATTTTTTGTTCTTAAGCCCTATAGTTTAACATTAAAGGCAATCCCCACCTTTCTCCATCTACATGATTTTAATAATACATATACTATAAATATATTATATTGTTGTGATTTTATGCATGATTTATATGATATTATGGTTCTATTATATGATATTCTATGTATTGTCTGAAAGTCCTCCTTTGTGAAGCAATTCTTTAATATTTATAACAAAAAAAACCCTTCGATGCTTCGAAGGACTTTCCTTGGAACCAGAATTATTCTTTATCACAGGTCAAAATAGTCTTTATTGATTTTTTGTATTTCCTTAAAAGGTGTTTTTCTACATTCCAATCTGTTACTAGCACATCTATTTCTTCAAGGTCGCAAACTTTTGCTAAAGCTTTAACTCCAAACTTGCTATAGTCCGTAACAGCTATGACTTGATTGCTTTGTTCAATCATCAACTTACGGGTTCCTGCCTCTTCTACATGGTAATCACTCACACCATCTTGTAATGTTATGCCTCCAACCCCGATTATCGCCTTGTCAACATTGAATTGCCTTAAAAAATTGCCAGTGAGCAAACCTGAACAGGAGAGATCACCGTATCTCAATCGACCTCCTGATAAAAACACTTTAAAATCTTTCACATTGACAAGCTCCACTGCTATATTTATTGCATTGGTTATAACTGTCAAGTTCCTTTTTTCTTTAAGGTTTTTCGCCACTTCCAAAGTAGTTGTGCCAAGATCGATTATTAAGGTTTCTCCATCTTCAATTAATTCGGCAGTTTTTATACCTATTTGCCTTTTTTCCTCCATATGTGCGACTTCTCTCACAGAGTAACTCGGTTCATCTGCTAATTTTTTATATATAACCGCACCACCGTAAACTTTTCTAAGAAAACCGCGGCTTTCAAGGTGATCCAAATCCCTGCGCACAGTTTCAATAGATACATTAAAAAGTGACATCAACTTTTGGACCTTAACAACCCTATTTTTATTTAATATATCTAATATGATTTGGTACCGCTCCTGAGCTAACATGAAAAAGCCCCCTTTTATTTGTTGAACAAAGACATGATATATAATCCGCTGGCAATTCTTCCGGACTCCAATTCTTCACTTTGCTTGATTTCATTACTTAAGTCTTTACATGCCCAAGTAGCAAATATTATAGCTAATACACCAGCGAAAAGTTTTCCTGCTACTACAGGTGTTATCATCTCTGGCCTAATACCTGCTGTAAAGCCTAAATGAGCTCCAAAGGCAGCAGTTGCAGGCACAATCCATGCCGTGTTTATCACTTTCCCCCTATTGTCCATATCCTTCATCATTTTATAAACAGGGATACAGCTAGCAAGGGTAAATACTATACCCGCCGCCCCTATTGCGTTCATCCCCAGTTTTTCACCAATGGCATTTAAGGGTTTTTCAAGGACTTTGACAACTACAGTTAATATAGGAAATGTGCCTAATAACACAACACCAATTCTCCCTACTATTTCTAAGCCGTCCATAATTGGTGCCATGCCTAGTATGAGTACAACACCTGTTAACTCTTGAAAAGCCGATGTTGCTAAGCCCACGGTAATTACAAATGATATGATTTTCCCAAAGGCTAAAGCACCATTGATCATAGCTCTTGGTATGTAAATTAACCCTAAAGCGAGTAAAACTGACAGAATTATAACGGGGATCATGTTAATAAAAACCATCATAAAATCAAAGCCGGCAATAATACCACCGACTATTCCACCAAAAGGTATAGTGACTAAGCCAATCAACAAACCTTTAGCAAAAAAAAGCCTGTCCTTATATTCGATAAGGCCCAATCCTACAGGAATTGAGAAAACCATAGTACAACCTAGCATAGATGCAATTATCAGGCCTGCTAGCAACCCGGCTTGTTCATTTTGGGCAAGCTCCATTGCTAGGGGGTATCCACCCATATCATTAGCTAAAATCGTGGCAAACATTGCTGGGTCCGCACCCATCATATTAAATACTGGAATTATTACTGGCCCTAAAACTTTCGCAATAACAGGTGCCAATGTCACTATACCCACCATGCCTAATGCAAGTGGACCCATTGCATTAAAGCCCTCTTCAAACTCCTGCCCAAGCCCAAATCGATTCCCTAATATACGGTCAATACCACCTAGTAAAACTCCAACTGCCATAACCCATAAAATAATTTGGTCAAAGGACACACTAAACCTCCTAAAGATTGCTTTTTTATTCATGTATATTGCAAAAAAGAGACCGCTACAATGGAAGTATATCAGCGAAACTAATGCCCCGTCAATAAAAGCATCTAGAATAATTTATGGGATCTTAAATAGGTCAAACATACGGCACACGGGCCTGCGAAGAGCTTTTTTTTAATGCTTCTATGAATTTATTGCAATGCTAATAATTATTTTGTCCTCATCACTATTAGTAACCCTACGGCTTTTACATGTCAAAAAAGCGACCCTTGAGGGCCGCCTTAGGTTCTCCTTATTCCATTTTTTCTTCATTATCTATTACAATTTGTTCTTCAAAAACATAGGCATTATTCATTTTGATTACTTCTCGAAAAAAGTTTAGAGGTACATAAGTGTATCCATTCGTTAATTCCGGTGCATATTCCAGAAAAACAGGATCTTTACTTGTTATATTATAGCTGCTCTCACCTATTGTCAGAGATATTTCATCATTTAGCATGACGCTCCGGGTCTCGTTGATCCAAGTCACTTCATAGCCTAATGCTTCGGCAATAGCCCTTAAAGGTACCATTGGAAAATCATGATCAGTAGCATAGGCAGGCGGGGCATCGATGAGCTGGTTTTCTACGAGGTATTCCATTTTTGAAATATCATATATGGGTGTATATTCATCGGCTTTTTCTCCAAAAACTATTACCGTATCAGGAATTGTTTGTGCCGGTATGCTTTTGGTGGAAACACCGTATACAACTAAGAGTTTTAGATTTTCTATTTGCCCTTCATAGTCCGTTCCATCTTGTAAGATGATTTTTGTATCTTCGTCAATGCTCAGTTTCAAGAAATTATCACTACTTATTAGGTCTTCATCAAAAACATCAAACTTTACATTCCGACTTTCTTTTTCAATAACAACTACTTCTGCACTATACTGTGGTGGATAAATCATAATCATGGGTTTTGTTGCATCGTAATATGCCGTGATAGTGTCACCTATAGCAATTTTTGCATCTTCAAAGATATATGTATCCTTTGAAATGATGACATTAGCAGGCTGACCTTTTGTATTTTCAAGTGAAACAAACTTGGCCCCTTCTATGCTCCAGTGGTCTTGTATCTCATCTATTGTTCCGGTAAATCCCCTATATTGCACCCTTCGCAACTTTCCAATTTCTTCGGTGATTGGTAGGTTTTCTTCTGTCGCATTTTCATCAATTACATCTTCAGAAGCGGCAAAGACCATTCCACTTGAAAAAATCAATGTTGCGACTAGAAAACTTGCTAAGATTTTTTTAAGTTTCATAGTAAATCATTCTCCTTTGCTTTTTGTTCTACTTTTTAGACGGAAAAGGGCTATTAAAGTTCCCAGTATAAAAGCACCGGGGACGGTCCTTTTTGCTTGTTG
>CAYMGK010000094.1:4356-7390 GCA_964389965.1 uncultured Clostridia bacterium
AAAAAGCAAAAAGGTCCGTCCCCGGTGCTTTTTTTATGTTAGTTTGGCTTTGGCGTAGGTCCTGTTTGCTTTGTTAATTTTTACTTTGGTCTTTGTGCCTAATAGGCTGGCGCCGTCTTCAACGACTATAACATACCCATCTACTCGGGCTATACCATCATTGGGATTGCTTATATGGGTTTCTTCGATGGTTACACCAATAATTTGACCGTCTTTAACAGGCATTGCAAATTTCTCTAGCTTAGTTTTACTTCCTACGGCTCTTATGCGTATTTCTTCAGGATGTAAGTCATCTTTGCCTTTGATAAAGATATATTTACCATATCGCTGTTCCAGTTGAGCAATCCTATTTCCTCCGGTTCCTATGGCCACAGCAGCTACAGACGGGTGAACTTCAACAAGAATTGCTTCACCTCTTCTTGTCCTAAATATCCGGGATATTTCTCGTTCCACTTTTTTTGCCATTGTATCTTCTGACAAAATACTGCCTCTCCCTTCACAGTAAGGACAGACTTTTTGCAAAACTTCATTTAAACAATGCCTTTCTTTTTTTCGTGTCATCTCAACAAGACCTAAGTTGGTGATACCCAGGACATTTGCCTTTGTCTTGTCTTTTTTTAGTTCGGTTTTCAATTTGTCTATAATCATTTTTTTATGTTCTGATGAGTCCATATCTATGAAATCAATAATTATTATCCCACCTATGTTTCGCAGTCGTAACTGTTTTGCAATTTCTCGTGCTGCTTCAAGATTTGTTTTGACTACTGTATCTTCTAAGTTTTTAGTGCCCACAAATTTCCCTGTGTTTACATCAATAGAGGTTAAGGCTTCTGTATGATCTATAATTATATAGCCGCCGGATTTAAGCCACACTTTTCTCTTTAAAGCCCTTTCAATCTCTGATTCGATGTTAAAATACTCGAAAATATCCTCTTGACCCATGTAAAGATTTATCCGATCTTTTAAAGTTGGTGATATCAGTGATGCCAACTCTGACACCTTTTCATACCCATATGATGTATTTACATAGAACTCACTCACTTCGGAAGTGAAAGTGTCCCTAATTATACGTGATAGAAGATTCATGTCTTTGTATATTATCCTAGGCGCTTTTCCTGTTTTTTGTTTGGCTTTTATATTGCTCCAAAGGCGTTTTAGGTAATCCATATCTCCTTTTAGATCTTTTATGTCTTTTCCCTCTGCCGCCGTCCTGACTATAACTCCCATGTCCCTAGGCCGTATCTCGCTTGCTAAGGATTTTAGGCGCTGACGCTCTTCTTCGTTTTCAATCCTTCTTGATATACCGATATGATCAACTGTAGGCATCAAAACCAGATATCTCCCGGGCAATGTGATATTAGTTGAGACCCTTGCACCTTTGGTGCCGGCAGGTTCTTTAACTACTTGGACCAAAACATTTTGTCCTACACGTAAAATATCCTTTATAGACGGTTTTTTTGAATTTCCAATGGTATCCCCGATCTCCGAATTTTTGTGATAAGTACTTAAATCCCCCACATATAAAAATGCGTTTTTCTCTACACCTATATCAATAAAAGCTGCCTGCATACCTGGCAGTACATTAGCTACCTTGCCTTTGTAGATATTGCCTGTGATTTTCTCTTCATAAGTTTTTTCCATATAATACTCTACAAGTTGATGTTCTTCTATTACCCCTATTCTTATTTGATCCCTATCAACATCTGCCAAAATTACCTTTGACATTATATTTTCAGCCCCTAAAGTCTCCCATAAAATTAAAGCGAACCAACTAAAAATCAGTAAATATAAGCGTTCCGCCAAATTAAAGTGGAAGTATTTTATTGTTATTTTTTATTAAAAAGATTTCTTCTCTATGTATGCCTCTCACCTCAAGTCTTTTTCCTAGCATTTTTTCCAATTCCAATATAATTAATTTTGGCGACACACTGCCCTGCTGACCAATCGAGGCTTCTATAATAAGATTTGTAATGTTTTCGGTGTCATGTTTTAGATCTATTTTGCGAATTAAAGGTGCAATATTCGTCGGTCTAATACCTCTTTTGGTGGGTTTTTCTATTATAATCTTATCTTTACGTGAAATATCACGAACGCTTTTTTTAAGTTTTAGCAGATTCGCCACATCTATATCAATATCCACAATATATGTTGTGCCGTTTAACATTGGAAGTTTTAGCCTTTTGTTAGGTACACCAATTTTGATTATTTCAAAACCTTTAGGTAAAACCTGCTTTAGTTTTTTTAAGACATCTTCGGCTTTTACTGTTTTATAAAATTCTATATCTATATATTCACTACTACTTGTGATACCAACGGCCAGTGCCGGAGTAAAAGACATTTTAGGTCTTGGATTAAAACCCTTGGTAAATGCAATAGGTAACCCTGCACGTCTAAAAGCCCGTTCAAAGACTCTCATCATATCCAAATGTGATATGAATTTTACGGGGTCATCTTTTTTGAATTTTATCCTCAGTTTCACAAAAACCACCATCTTCTAATCGGTTTATCCCACAGGCTTGACAACTCGTTTTACAATCGGGTGTGAGTTGGGCACTTTTTGACCTTTCCCATTCCCTAAGTAGGAATTCCTTGTCAATACCCGGATCTATGATATCCCATGGAAAGACTTCATCACATGCTCGCTTGCGGTAGGCATAGAATTCTGGAGATATATCTGTTTCGTTGAATGCTTCCATCCATTTGTCAAAAGAAAAGATGTCACTCCAACCATCGAACTTACACCCTTTTTCGTGGGCCATTTTTAAAACATTGCATAGTTTTCTGTCACCTTTCGAAAAAACTGCTTCTAAAAAACTTAATTTGCCATCATGCCAGTTATAGGAGATGTTTTTTTTACCTCTGAATTGGTTTCTTAGATAGTTTTGACGTGCCTTTATTTCTGACAATGTTATTTGTGCTTCCCATTGAAAAGGTGTGAAGGGTTTTGGTACAAAGGTAGATGTGCTTACATTAACTTTTAGGCCCTTTGTATTCCCGTGGATTTTTCGGTATTCATCTACAACGGCGTAGGTAA